>NZ_LWRX01000148.1:0-150856 GCF_001683835.1 Ralstonia sp. RL
GAACTGGTGTACGGCCGCGCGCGCATCCAGGATCGTGTGACCCTGGAGCCGCATACCCGCGTGACGTACACCACGGCTGCCACGGGCGAGCACGCCGGCGGCTCCCTGACCATGACCATCGAAACCGGCGACAACAACGCGGCGTTCATCCGGTTCGTCTACGACACCACGCTGCCCAACGCGGACGAGAGCGGCGATACGCGCTATGCCGAGATCGTCAAGTCGGCCTACCGCGAATCCGATATCGACACCGTACGCCGCATCCGCGAGATCGCCGCCACCGGCCGCCTCGGCTGACCTGCCACCCCGGCCCTGCATGGAGGATGTGCAGGTCGGGCTGATCCCTTCCTGGTCGTCTCATAGAGCATCAGAACGAGACCATGACGACATTCACGCCCACGCTCGAGGCCCTGCGCGCGCGCCACGGGGAGCACTTCAAGTGGCTCGTGCTGTTCACGCTGATGGTGGGGGCGGTGTCGTCGGTCATCTCGGCCACCATCGTCAACGTGGCCATTCCCGACCTGAGCCGTCATTTCGTGCTGGGGCAGGAGCGGGCGCAGTGGGTGTCGGCGAGCTTCATGGTTGCGATGACCTTGTCGATGCTGCTCACGCCCTGGCTGCTGCTGCGCTTCGGGTTGCGGCGCACGTTCATCGGCGCGCTGGTGCTGCTCGGTGTGGGCGGGCTGGCGGGCGGGCTGTCGCCGAACTACGGCGTGATGATCGCCATGCGTGTCGTCGAGGGGGTTGCCGCCGGCATCATGCAGCCGCTGCCCAACATCCTGATCCTGCGCGTGTTTCCGGAGCGGGAGCAGGGCAAGGCGTTCGGCCTGTTCGGTTTTGGCGTGGTGCTCGCGCCTGCGGTCGGCCCCAGCGTGGGCGGCTTTCTGGTGGAGCTGTTTGGCTGGCGCTCGATCTTCTTCGTGGTGGTGCCGTTCACGCTGCTCGGCTGGGCGATGGCGCGTCGCTTCATGGCCATCAATTCATCCATGGCGGGCGACCCGAAGCCGCTGGACTGGCGCGGCCTGCTGCTGATTGGCGCGGCGACGGTCTCGCTGCTGAACGGGCTGGTGGCACTGCACGGCGATGTGGTGCACGGCGCGGTGCTGATGCTCGTGTCGGGCGTGTGCGTGGCGGGCTTCGTGTCCTGGCAGCGGCGGGTGGAGTCGCCGTTGCTGGACCTGCGCCTCTTCAGCTACCGGCAGTTTGCGATGGGCGCGGTGGTGGCGTTCATCTACGGCGCCGGGCTGTATGGATCGACATACCTGGTGCCCGTGTACATGCAGGTGGCGCTCGCGTATGCGCCGTCGCGCGCGGGCCTCGTGCTGCTGCCCGCCGGGCTGGTGCTGGCCGTGACGATCATGCTGGCGGGGCGGCTGACCAACCGCATCGAGCCGTTCCGGCTGGTGTCGTTCGGGCTGGCAGCGCTGGCGCTGTCGTTCTTTCTCATGGCGACGAACACGCGCGACACCAGTTATCTGCTGCTGATCGCCATTGCCGTCGTCGGGCGCGTCGGGCTCGGTTTCGTGCTGCCGTCGCTGAGCCTGGGCGCGATGCGCGGCGTCGATTTCACATTGATCGCCCAAGGTTCGAGTGCGGTCAACTTTCTGCGTCAACTCGGCGGGGCGATCGGCGTGTCGGCCACGGGCATCTTCCTGCAATGGCGGCTCGCCACGCGCGGCATCGAGACCGTGCACGGCGCCGCAGTCGACCCACAGGCGCGGCTCGTCGCTTTCGACGAGACCTTCGTCCTCCTCGGTGCGCTGTGCGCACTTGCGGTGGCGGCGGCGTGGCGCATGCGCCGCAGCGGGCCGGCGGTCGCCATGTCGTCTGCGCAATGAAAAACCGGGCGCGGGGCCCGGTCCGTGCATGGCGCAGTGCCGATCACGTCGTCGCGCCGCTCTTCAGTTCTTCGACGAGGTCGATGTACTTCTGCTTGGCCTCATCCTGCGACGTGCCTTTCAGGCCTTCCCACGCCTCAAACTTGTAGCGGCCGACGATGTCGGTGAAGCCAGGCTTGTCGCCGTGCGCGTCGCCTTCGGCGCCTTGCTTGTAGAGGGCATACAGGCGCAGCAGCGTCATGTTGCTGGGGCGCTCGGAGAGGCCCTTGACGTCGATCTGGGCTTGCTCGAAACGGGCTTGCAGGTCGCTCATGATGATTCCCGGCTGAAAGACAATGGTCTGGCGATGATAGCGTCCGGGGGGCGCTCCCACGCCGTTTGAATTCGAGGATGGCTTCGGTTTCCGGCGTGCGCCGCCGCCGGTTCGCGCGTTCATGCGACACACCAGCCGTTACAATGCCGGGATGCCCTGGATTCTCGCTTTCGACACTTCCACCGAGTTCTGTTCCGTCGCCCTCGGTGACGGCACGCGCACACTGTTCCGCCACGAACACACGGGGGCGCGATCGAGCAGTCGCGTGCTGCCCGCCGCCGCCGAGTTGCTGGCCGAGGCCGGTATCGCCCTGGCCGATTGTGCGGCCATCGCGTTCGGCGCGGGGCCGGGTTCCTTTACCGGCCTGCGTACGTCGTGCGGGGTCGCGCAGGGCCTGGCCTTCGGCGCGGACCTGCCGGTCGTGCCGGTCAACTCGCTGGTGGCCTGCGCAGAACAGACGCGGGCGTCCCTGCCCGCTGGCACCGCTGTGACGGTGGCGCTGGATGCCCGCATGGACGAGTGCTACTGGGCCAGCTTCATGCCCGCCGACACGGCGCAGGAGGCCTCCGGGTGGCACGCGCTTTCCGCCATCCAGGTGAGCAGCCCGGACAGCGTGGTGGCGCCATCGCAGCCGTACTGGCTGGCCGGCAACGCCGTGACGGTGTTCGGCGACCGGTTGGCCGTGGCCTCAGGGGCTGCTGCGGTGCTGCCTGAGGTTGCGCCACACGCGCGTGAGGTTGTTGCGGTCGGCTTGCGCCTCCTGGCGGCTGGGCATACGGTCCGGCCCGAAGAGGCGGCGCCGCTCTATGTGCGTGACAAGGTCGCGCTCACCATTGAAGAACGCCAGGCTGTGCAGTTGGCCAAGGCTGCGGCAGCAGGTGCCGGCGCATGAGCCTCATCGACACCGCGCTCGCAGGCGTTGCCGCACAGACGCCGCTGCCCGCCGGGTGGCGCGCCGAGCGCATGACTGCGCTCGATGTGGCAGGCGTTGCCGCCGTCGAACAGACCGCGTTTGCGTTCCCCTGGTCGCGCGGCAATTTCGAGGATTCGCTCAAGTCTGGCCACCTTGGCATCGTGCTGCGCGACGGGGGCAACGAGGTCGCGGGCTACCTGATCCTCATGCCGGTGGTCGACGAGATGCACCTGCTCAACGTGACAGTGGCGCCGGTGTGGCAGCGCCAGGGCCTGGGCCGCTGGCTGCTTCGGCTGGCGGTGGCGCTCACACTCGCGCACGGTTTCGGCAGCCTGCTGCTGGAGGTGCGTCCGTCCAACACGGGGGCCATTGCGCTGTATCGCCGCGCCGGGTTTGCCGAGATTGGTCGTCGCAAGCGCTATTACCCGGCAGAGAACAACACGCGGGAGGATGCCCTCGTCATGCGCATCAGCTGCGAGGCAAGCGGCGTGGAGGCAGCATGAATCGTCGATCCCGGATGCTGGAAGCGCTGGGCGTTTCCACGGAATGGACCTTGCGCGGTGCGCAGCCGCCCGCCGAGCAGGTCGAGGACATTGCCGTCGTCGAGCCGCCGCTCGAGGCCGAAGCCTTTGCCGCTGCGGTGGCTGCCGAGCCCGCACCCGGGCGAGTCGAAATGCCGCCGGCCGAGATCGGGATTCCGGTGGGCGGGGGCGGGGCAGAGGCGGCGATTCCGCGCGCGCAGCGCATCGCGGCATTCGGCTGGGCCGAGCTTGAGGCCGCTGTCTCGAATTGCACGTCCTGCAAGCTGTGCGAACGGCGCACGAATACGGTGTTCGGCGTGGGCGACCGTCAGGCCGACTGGATGCTGATCGGCGAGGCGCCCGGCGAAAACGAAGACAAGCAGGGCGAACCGTTCGTCGGCCAGGCCGGCAAGCTGCTGGACAGCATGCTGCGCGCCGTCGGCCTGTCGCGTCAGCCGGGTGAGGGCAAAGGCGTGTTCATCGCCAACGTTCTCAAGTGTCGCCCGCCGGGCAACCGCGACCCGGAGCCGGACGAGGTCGCGATGTGCGACCCGTATCTCAAGCGCCAGATTGCCTTGGTCAAGCCACGCATCATCGTCGTGTTGGGGCGCGTGGCCGCACAGAACCTGCTGCAGACGCAGACGCCTGTAAGCAAGCTGCGGGGCAAGGTGCACGAGGTGGAAGGCGTGCCGGTGGTCGTGACCTACCACCCGGCGTATCTGTTGCGCACCCTGGGCGACAAGGCCCGCGCGTGGGAAGACCTGTGCCTGGCGCGCAAGGTCTACGCGGAGCACGGCGGCCACTGATGGACCGCCGCGGCGTGTGGCTTCAGTGGTGCTTGTCCTCGCCGATGAGGGCGGCGGAGTGGTACAGCTTTTCGTTGAGGCGATGCCGGCGCATGACCAGGGCCATCGTCGCGCAGACAAACAGGCCAAACGAGACGATCACCACGCCCACCGAGACGTTCAGCTTGATGAGCAGGGCGTAGAGGCACAGCATCAGCAGTACCGAAACGTTCTCGTTGAAGTTCTGCACCGCGATGGAGTGGCCGGCCGAGAGCAGCACGTGCCCCCGATGCTGCAGCAGCGCATTCATCGGCACCACGAAGAAGCCCGACATGGCGCCCACCAGCATCAGGAACAGGTAGGCGATCAGCATGTACAGCGGCAGCTTCATCGTGCCGATCTGGAAGGTGACTTCCGGAATCGTGTGCTTGGTGTAGAAGGCCATGAGCATGACGACCACGCCCATCGCCACACCCACCGGCAGCACGTCGAGCGAGCGGCGCAGCGGGATCTTCACGGCGGCGGCCATCGCGCCAGCGGCCACGCCCACGGCCACCACGGCCTGCAGGATGGCGCCCTGCGAGAGGTTCAGTTCCAGCGATTGCTCCGCCCACTTGAGCACGATGAACTGCAGCGTGGCGCCCGCGCCCCAGAACAGCGTCGTCACGGCCAGCGAGATCTGCCCGAGCTTGTCGCGCCACAGGGCGTTGAAGCAGTCGGCAAATTCGGAGATCAGGCGGACCGGGTTCTTTTCCTGCTGCGGATACCGTGCCCCGGTGTCGGGAATGCGCGTATTGAACAGGGCCGCAACGAGGTAGATCACCATGATCACCAGCATGGCCGCCTCAGCGGGGGTGTCGATGGCTTCCAGCCCGGGAATATCGAACGACAGCAGCCACGACGACACATGCTTGGAGATCAACGCCCCGCCAAGCACCGTCCCCAGGATGATGGAACCCACCGTCAGCCCTTCGATCCAGCCGTTGGCGGCGACGAGCTTCTCGGCGGGGAGCAGCTCGGTGAGGATGCCGTACTTGGCAGGCGAGTAGGCCGCCGCCCCAAAGCCGACCACGCCGTACGCGAGCAAAGGATGGATGCCGGTGAGCATGACGCCGCAGCCCACGAGTTTGATCGCATTGGTGATGAGCATCACCTTGCCCTTGGGCATGGAGTCTGCGAACGCACCCACGAAGGCGGCAAGCAGAACGTAAGAGAGCACGAAGAACAGCTTGAGCAGCGGGGTCATCCACTGCGGTGCATGCATCTCCGTCAGAAGGGCGATGGCCGCGATGAGCAGCGCATTGTCAGCCAGCGACGAGAAGAACTGCGCCGCCATGATGGTGTAAAAACCCTTCTTCATACCTTCGAATTCGTCCCCGTAGAGCGCGGTGGCATTCCGGTCTTCACGACTTGCCGGCAGCGTGCCGGCAGGCCGAAGTGTTCCCGGGGGTGACCGGCCAGGCGGTGCTCCGGCTGACCGGCCAGAGCAACGTGCAGCTGCGCGCTTGCGGCACGGGTGTCGTCACGCGCGCGGGCTCCCCAGATCGTGGCTCCCTTGGGCATGGCCGGCACGCATCGCCGGGTTGCCGCGGGAATCTTCACAGACAGGCGTCCGGGGCGTGTGTTCCGCCCGGTGCGGGTTTTCTTCTCGCCTGCGTGCATGGTCAAACCGAATGTGGCGCCATCGCGCAAAAAGAAGTGGCTATTGCCCAACTTTCCGTATGCAGCGAGCGCATCACGACTGTTTTCCCATGCCTAAATTGAACGGCTTTATATCACGAAACTTGCGGGCTTCCGGTGACGATCGGGCACTTTCTTTTCTCCCGCTCGGCCGGTGGGGGCGAACCAGTGGGCGTCCTGTGGTCAAATAGAACGCTCATCATGCAGGGCCGGGTACATCGGTCCGGTCTGCTATACAGACATATTGCAGTGCAACACCGACGCCGCGCCACGAGCGCCCATCGTCCCAACGTTTTGCAGGTTTGCCGTCATGCCTAGACCCATCCACGCCGTCATTCACGGTCCCGCACTCGCCAATAATCTCCAGGTTGCCCGTCGACACGCGCCCAACTCGCGCGTGTGGGCCGTCGTCAAGGCCAACGCCTACGGGCACGGTATCGAGCGCGTGTACGAGGGGTTGCGACAGACCGACGGCTTTGGCCTGCTCGACCTGAACGAGGCGATCCGCCTGCGGGAGCTGGGCTGGCAGGGACCCGTGCTGCTGCTCGAGGGCTTCTTCAAACCGGAGGATCTGGCGATCGTCGAGCAGTACCGCCTGACGACGACCGTCCACAACGAAGAGCAGTTGCGTATGCTGGAACTGGCCCGCCCCAAGGGGCCGATCAGCGTGCAGCTCAAGATCAACACGGGCATGAGCCGCCTCGGCTTTGCCCCGGCCGCGTATCGGGCGGCATGGGAGCGCGCCCGCGCCATCTCGGGTGTCGGCACCATCGTGCACATGACGCATTTTTCCGATGCCGACGGCCCGCGCGGGATCGAGCACCAGCTCGCGGCGTTCGAGCAGGCCACGCAGGGCTTGCCTGGGGAGGCATCGCTCTCCAACTCCGCCGCCACGCTGTGGCACCCGAAGGCGCATCGCGACTGGGTGCGCCCCGGCGTGATCATGTACGGCGCATCGCCCACCGGCGTGGCAGCCGACATCGAGGGTACGGGCCTGCTGCCCGCCATGTCGCTCAAGAGCGAGCTGATTGCCATCCAGGATCTGCAGCCCGGCGCGACCGTCGGTTACGGGTCGCGCTTTACCGCCGAGCAGCCGATGCGCATCGGCATCGTGGCGTGCGGTTATGCCGACGGCTACCCGCGCCATGCGCCGGGCTGGGGTGGCAACCACACGCCGGTGCTCGTTGACGGCGTGCGCACGCGGCTCGTGGGCCGCGTGTCGATGGACATGATCACCGTGGACCTGACCGGCGTCCCGGACGCGCGCGTCGGCACGCCGGTGACGCTTTGGGGCGAAGGCTTGCCGATCGACGATGTCGCGCACGCCGCGGGCACCGTCGGCTATGAGCTGATGTGCGCGCTGGCGCCCCGCGTGCCGGTGCTCGTCGAGCCGGTTGGCACAGCGGACACGGGCGACACGCTCGGCAAGGCGGCCTGAGGGCGGTTGCCCGCCGGTGTCATCGTCGGCATCGACATCACATCAAGATCAAGCGGCCGCCGCCCGAGCGCAGCGGCCGTCAGCAGGGGGTTGCTTGGCCAAGAGCAAGACGGTCTATACGTGCACCGAGTGCGGGGGCACGTCGCCGAAATGGGCGGGGCAGTGCCCCAATTGCCAGCAGTGGAACACGCTGGTCGAGACAGTGGCGCAGCCGGCGACCGGCGCCGGCGCGCGTTTCCAGTCGCTGGCGTCCAGTGCCACGGTACGCAAGCTGTCGGACATCGACGCGGTGGACGTGCCGCGCTTCTCCAGCGGTATCGACGAGTTCGACCGCGTGCTGGGCGGCGGCTTGGTGAGCGGCGGCGTGGTGCTGATCGGCGGCGATCCGGGCATCGGCAAATCGACGCTGCTGCTGCAGGCGCTGTCGAACCTGTCGGCCGACCGCCGTGTGCTGTATGTGAGCGGCGAAGAGTCCGGCGCGCAGATCGCATTGCGGGCGCGGCGCCTGGGCATCGAAAGCCCGAACCTCGCGCTGCTGGCGGAAATCCAGCTCGAGCGCATCCAGGCGACCATCGAGGCGGAGAAACCCGAGGTCGTCGTCATCGATTCCATCCAGACGCTGTATTCGGAGGCGCTGACCTCGGCGCCGGGCTCCGTGGCGCAGGTGCGCGAATGTGCGGCGCAACTGACGCGCATCGCCAAGCGGCTGGATGTGACGACGATCCTCGTCGGCCATGTCACCAAGGAGGGCGCACTGGCCGGGCCGCGCGTGCTCGAGCACATCGTCGACACGGTGCTGTATTTCGAGGGCGATACGCATTCGGCCTATCGGCTGGTGCGCGCCTTCAAGAACCGCTTCGGCGCCGTGAACGAGCTCGGCGTGTTCGCGATGACGGAGCGCGGCCTGCGCGGCGTGGCCAATCCGTCGGCGCTGTTTCTGTCGCAGCATGAACAGGTGGTGCCGGGCTCGTGCGTGCTCGTCACGCAGGAAGGGACGCGGCCGCTGCTGGTGGAGATCCAGGCGCTGGTGGACACGGCCAATGTGCCCAACCCGCGCCGCCTGGCGGTAGGCCTGGAGCAGAACCGGCTGGCGATGCTGCTGGCGGTGCTGCATCGCCATGCCGGCATCGCCTGCTTTGACCAGGACGTCTTCCTCAACGCCGTGGGCGGGGTGAAGATCACCGAGCCGGCGGCGGACCTGGCGGTGCTGCTGGCCATTCATTCGTCGATGCGCAACAAGCCGCTGCCGCGCGGGCTCGTGGTCTTCGGCGAGATCGGCCTGGCCGGGGAAATCCGCCCGACGCCGCGCGGGCAGGAGCGCCTGAAGGAAGCGGCCAAGCTGGGTTTCTCGATCGCCGTGATCCCCAAATCGAACGCACCGAAGCAGCCCATCGACGGGCTGGACGTGATTGCGGTCGAGCGCATCGAGCAGGCCATCGACCGCGTGCGTGCGCTCGAGGCCTGATCGTTCAACAACTTGCAACGGTCTCGGCGGGCGATCTGAAAATGCCGATGCCGTTGCAATGCGATAATCCGCCAACTTTTCCCGCTGAATCTTTCTGTCCAGACGCCGCCATGCAAGCCAATTCGCGCGCCTTTTTCCTGCTGATTGCCGTGATCGCCTTCGGGCTCGTCGGCTATGCGCTGTATCTGCAGCACGCCGAGGGGCTGCAGCCGTGTCCGCTGTGCATTCTGCAGCGGTTTGCGCTGCTCGGGATCGGGGTGTTTTCGCTGCTGGCGGCGCTGTCGTCCGCCACGCGGCTGTTGTGGCACGGTCTTGGCATGCTGTCGGGCCTGGCCGGCATTTGCGTGGCGGGGTATCACGTGTCGCTGCTGCTGAACCCGAAGTCCACGTGCGGTATCGACCCGATCGAGAACTGGGTCAACGCGCTGCCGACAGCCAAATGGCTGCCGCAGGTATTCGAGTCCGATGGCCTGTGCACGGCGCCGACGCCGCCCATTCTGGGCGTGTCAATCCCGGCATGGTCGCTGATCTGGATGGTCATCCTTGCGCTGACACTGGTGGTGGCGATGATCCGCCGCGAGCGCCGCTGAGGGAGCCAAGCGGGCCATGCAGCGCGTACTGGTCAGCGCCTGCCTGCTGGGCCAGCCTGTGCGCTACGACGGCGGTACGGTCGTCACGGAGGGCGGCATCCTCGCGCGCTGGCAGATGGAAGGCCGGGTGATCCCGGTCTGCCCGGAGATGGCAGGCGGCTTGCCGGTGCCGCGCCCGCCGGCGGAAATCCATGGCGAAGGCGGCGGCGCCGCTGTGTTGCGCGGCGCAGCCCGCGTGTTCGAGCACCACGGTCGCGATGTCACCGGCGCATTTGTTCGGGGCGCGCAACGCGCCCTGGCGGCAGCGCAGGAGGCCGGCGCGCAGGTGGCCGTGCTCACCGAGCGCAGCCCCTCCTGTGGTTCGGCGTTTCTTTACGACGGAACATTCTCCGGTCAGCTGCAGCCGGGCCAGGGCGTGACGGCGGCGCTACTGCGCCAGCACGGGATTCGCGTCTTCAGCCAGCATCAGCTGGAAGACGCGGCGCATCTGCTGGCCATACTCGATCGCGACGGTTCAGTCGGCAAACCGTAACGGCAGGGCGAGCTGTACCGGCGCGCCGTTCTCGTTGACCACGCTGTTGCGCTCGGTAAAGAGCGGATGCCGCATGGCCTCTTCCATGCGCAGCACGGGCGTAACGCAGCAGTCGGCATGGGCAAAGCGCGCTGTCCACTCGGCTTGCGTGGCGGTGCGGAACAGCGTGGCCAGTTCATCATGGATGCCGCGGGCGTCTTCACCGCCAATCGGCTGGCCGAGCGACCAATGCCGGTCTTTCCACTCCGGCCTGCCGATGACGTCGCACATCGTCTGCCAGAACTTCAATTCGAGCGCGCCCACCGCCATGAAGCGATCGTCTGCCGTGCGGTACACGCCGTAGCACGGAACCCCGCCGTTGAGCAGGTCGGTGCCGGCCGGGCTCGCCTTGCCACGGGTGCCCACCGCAAAGAACGCCATCAGGTTGTGCGCGAAGACCGAGTCGGTCATCGATACGTCGATGTAGCGGCCGCGGCCGGTGGCGCGCGCATCCACCAACGCGGCCAGGATGCCGACCACCGCCGTGAGGGCACCGCCGAGCAAGTCGCCGATCTGCACGTTGGGGACGATGGGCGCGCCGTCGGCGCCGGCGAGCTGATCGAGCATGCCCGCATAGCCCACGTAGTTGATGTCGTGGCCGGCCGCGTGCGCGAGCGGGCCGTCCTGGCCGTAACCGGTGATGGAGCACATCACCAGGGCCGGGTTGGCGGCGCGCAGCGTATCCCAGCCGAGGCCGAGGCGCGCCATCACGCCGGGGCGGAAGCTCTCGATCAGCACGTCGGCATGGCGCACGTGCTCGATGAGCGCTTCACGGCCTTCGGGGGGCTTGAGGTCGAGCCGCACCTCGGTCTTGCCGCGATTGAGCGAGCGGAAGAACAGGCTGGGGCGGCCGGTTTCGCGATCGGCGGACGAGCGCAGCATGTCGCGCGCGTAATCGCCCGGACCAGGGTCTTCGATCTTGATGACGTCCGCGCCAAGGTCGGCCAGATGGCGAGTGGCGGCCGGGCCCGGCAAGAGCCGCGTGAGGTCGAGCACGCGCACGCCGGCCAGTGGGTGCTGCGTGGCGGTGGGGGCGTCCGGCGACGAAGCGGAAACGGTCATCTGCAAGTCTCCCTGGCCGGACGTGCCGGCGTTATCCGATCTGTTCGAGTTGTTCGTGCAGTTCGAGCCAGCGTTCTTCCAGCGCGCCGAGTTCGGTGTTGATCTCGGCCTGGCGGCGCAGGCTTTCCATCATGCGTGCCTTGTTGGCTTCCTCATAGGCGGCGCTGTCGGCCAGGAACGCCTCCAGCTC
Source organism: Ralstonia sp. RL (assembly GCF_001683835.1). Taxonomy (NCBI): domain Bacteria; kingdom Pseudomonadati; phylum Pseudomonadota; class Betaproteobacteria; order Burkholderiales; family Burkholderiaceae; genus Ralstonia; species Ralstonia sp. RL. Next base: position 11,367 of record NZ_LWRX01000148.1, read on the forward strand.
GGCCTTTTCCTTCTGCAGCGGGGCCATGCGCTTTTCGATGGCGTCCACGTCCTTTTGCAGCGGCTTGCGCAGGGCGGCCAGGCGCTGGCGCTGCTCGGCTTCTTCGCGCTTCTGGTCGCGGCGATTGGCTGCGGGCGCGGCGCCGGCCTCGGTGGCCGGCGCGCTTGCCGCGGCGCGTTTGGCGGCCGCCTGCTTGAGCAGCCAGTCGCGGTAGTCGTCCAGGTCGCCGTCGAACGGTGCGACGGTGCCCTGGCCGACCAGCAGGAACTGGTCGGTCGTGGCGCGCAGCAGGTGCCGGTCGTGCGAGACGAGGATCAGCGTGCCATCGAACTGGGCGAGCGCCATCGTCAGCGCTTCACGCGTGTCGAGGTCCAGGTGGTTTGTCGGCTCGTCGAGCAGCAGCAGGTTGGGGCGCTGCCAGACGATGAGCGCGAGCGCCAGGCGCGCCTTTTCGCCGCCGGAGAATGGGGCGATGGGCGCAGTCGCCATGTCGCCGCGGAAGTTGAAGCTGCCGAGAAAGTCGCGCAGCTCCTGCTCGCGCACGTCGGGGGCCAGGCGCGCCAGGTGCAGCAGCGGCGAGGCGTTGTCGTCCAGCGTCTCAAGCTGGTGCTGGGCAAAGTAGCCGATCTGCAGGCCCTTGCCGCGACGGATCGTGCCCGACAGCGGCGCGAGCGTATCGGCCAGCGTTTTCACGAGCGTCGACTTGCCCTGGCCGTTGGCGCCCAGCAGGCCGATGCGCTGGCCGGTCTGGATCGAGAACGTCAGGTGTTTGAGGATGGTGATGGGCTCATCAACGCTCGGGCCGGGATAGCCGCAATCGACCGCCTCGAACGTCAGCATCGGGTTGGGCGCGGCATCGGGTTCGCGGAATTCGAACGAGAAGCCCGCCGCCGCATGCACGGGCGCGAGGCGCTCCATGCGCTCGAGCGCCTTGACGCGGCTTTGCGCCTGCTTGGCCTTGGTGGCCTTGGCCTTGAAGCGGGTGATGAACGATTCGAGATGCGCGATCTGCTTCTGCTGCCGTGCGTAGGCGGCTTCCTGCTGCGCCATCTGCTGCAGGCGCTGCGTCTCGAACTGCGTGTAGTTGCCGCCGTAGCGCTTGAGTTTCTGCTGCTCGATGTGCAGCGTGACGTTGCACACGGCGTCGAGGAATTCCCGGTCGTGCGAGATCGTCACCAGCGTGCCGGGATACCGCGAAAGCCAGTCTTCCAGCCAGACCACGGCGTCCAGATCCAGGTGGTTCGTCGGTTCGTCGAGCAGAAGCAGGTCGGACGGACACATCAGCGCCTGCGCGAGGTTCAGCCGCATGCGCCAGCCGCCGGAGAAGCTCGCCACCGGCTGTGTGGTCTGCGCCATCGTGAAACCGAGACCGAGCAGCAGCGCCTGCGCACGCGCCGGTGCGGTGTAGCCGTCGGCATCGGCGAAGGCGGCGTGGGCTTCGGCCTGGGCGTGGCCGTCGTGCGCAGCTTCGGCGGCGGCCAGGCGGCGTTCGATGTCGCGCAGGCGGGTGTCGCCGTCGAGCGTGTAGTCCAGCGCGCTGCGGTCAACCGCGGGCGTTTCCTGCGCCACGTGGGCAATCCGCCAGGTGGGCGGGATGGCGACCTCGCCGCCGTCGGCATGCAAGTCGCCGCGCAGCAGCGCAAACAGCGTGGATTTGCCGCTGCCGTTCACGCCGACGAGGCCCACGCGCTCACCAGGGTTGAGGGTGGCGGTGGCGTGGTCGAACAGCACCTTGGTGCCGCGCTGGAGGACGAGGTCGTCGAATCGGATCACGAAGAACTGCGCTTTTGGACAATCGGAGAAGGGTGCGATTGTAGCCTGCCGCCGCGCACGATCCTGGCGCGCCGGGAGCGGCCGATGTGGTGCATTGCACCGTTGAAGCGCGCCGCGCGCCCGGCATCTGTGCGGACGCTTTTGACCTAGGGAAAACCATAGGTCTGCATGAAAGTTTTTTTCTTTACATGCGCCATTCGTGAAAATACATTTACACAAAATTTTCACAGCCCAGGAACATGGCGAAACCCACCAGCAAGCGTACGGATGTGTCCAAGGGCGCATTCGCGGCCGATGCCTCGGTCTCCGAGCGCATCGGAGCGGCGCTTGCCACGCTCACGCCGGCGCACCAGCGCATGGCCGAATACGTGCTGGCGAACCCGTTTCGCGCCGCCACCATGCGCATCGACGAGTTTGCCGCCGCGGTGGACATGTCGATTGCCACGGCCAACCGTTTTGCGCTGGCGCTGGGCTTTGACGGCTATCCGCAGTTTCGCGCGGAGCTGCTGCGCGGCTTCGAGGCGACGCTCGCGCCGGTCGAGAAGCTGCGTCACGAGCTGGCCCGGCCGGCCACCAGCGCCGAGATTTTCGCCGCCTCGCTCAACGAAGACATTGCCAACCTCGATGCCACCCGCCGCATGGTCGATGCCGCCGCCTGCGAGCGCGCGGTGGATGCCATCCTCGGTGCGCAGCGCATCTACGTGATGGGCTTTGGCGCCAGCGGCTACCTCGCCGGGCTGCTGCGCCACGGGCTGGATCTGTACTGCAACACGGTGATTTCCGTCTCGCAGGCGGGCGGCGCATCGGACGCGGCCCGCCAGCTGCGCAAGATCGGCCCGAAGGACCTGCTGATCGCCATCGCGTTTCCGCGCTATGCCGCCGACACCATCACCCTGGCCAGGCAAGCCGGCGAGCAGGGCTGCCAGGTGCTGGCCTTGACCGATGGCCCGACTTCGCCGCTCGCGCCGCTGGCCGGCATCGCGCTGTATGCGCGCACCGAGCGGCAGTTCTCCGCGACGTCGGACACGGCCGCCGTGGCGCTGTTCGAGGCGCTCTGCGGCGCGGTGGCGCATCGCTCTGCGCATTCGCTCGAGTCTGCCGAGCGCCTGACTGCCTTCGTGCTGCCCTGGCTGCATACCGGCCAGGCATCGCGCCCAGGCACATCGGGCGCCGACGCTTCCGGCGCGTCCACCACCTCTCGCCGCGGCCGCAAGCGCGCCGCTGAAAACTGATTTTCATAGAGCCACGCATGACCACGCCCATTCTCGCCATCCATGGCGGCGCCGGCACCATCACCCGTTCGGACATGAGCGCCGACAAGGAAGCCGCCTACCAGCAGGCGCTCAACGACATCCTGGCTGCCGGCCAGCGCATCCTGGTGGACGGCGGCAGCGCCCTCGATGCAGTGACCGAGGCCGTGCGCCTGCTCGAAGAATGCCCGCTGTTCAATGCCGGCAAGGGTGCGGTGCTCACGAGCGCCGGCACGTACGAACTCGATGCGTCGATCATGGATGGCACCACGCTGGCCGCCGGCGCGGTGACGTGCGTCAAACGGCTGCGCAACCCCATCCTCGCGGCCCGTGCCGTGATGGAACACAGCGAACACGTGCTGTTCACCTCGGAGGGCGCCGAGGCATTCGCCCAGGCACAGGGCCTGGAGTTCGTCGAGCCCGGCTATTACTACACCGAGGCCCGCTACGCCCAGTGGCAGCGTGCCCGCCAGAAAGACGGCATGGCGATGTTCCTCGACCACGACGCCGCATCACTCATGGCCAAGCCGGCCGAACCCATCGACCCGGACAGCAAGTTCGGCACCGTGGGTGCCGTGGCGTGCGATGCGCAAGGCCGGCTGGCGGCGGCCACGTCCACGGGCGGCGTCACCAACAAGGAGGTCGGCCGCGTGGGCGATACGCCGATCGTCGGGGCAGGGTGTTTCGCCAACAACGTGGCGGCGGTGTCGTGCACGGGCACGGGCGAGATGTTCATCCGCGCCGTCGCGGCCTACGACGTGGCCGCGCAGATGCAGTACGCCGGCAAGTCGCTGGCCGACGCGGCGGACGATGTGGTGATGCGCAAGCTCGTCGCCATCGAGGGCCGCGGCGGGATGATCGCCGTCGACGCGCAGGGCAACGTTGCGTTGCCGTTCAACACCGAAGGGATGTACCGCGGGTTTGCGCGCGGGGCCGAAGCGCCCGTCGTGTCGATCTACCGGTAAGCACGAGCCCAGCAGAGAAGCGAGCAGGACAGCAGGAGATTTGTCGTGACAGCAAACAAACAGCCCAGTGCCAGCAGCGTCATTGCCATGCCCGATCAGCGCGTCGTGCAGGTGCAGGACCTGAGCGTGCGCTTTGCCACGTCCGAACGTGTGGTCGACGCGGTGCGCAACCTGTCGTTCCATGTCGACCGCGGCGAGACGCTGGCCGTGGTGGGCGAATCGGGGTCGGGCAAGTCGGTGACGTCGCTGGCGCTGATGCGGCTGGTGGAGCACGGCGGCGGCAAGATCGTCGGCGGGCAGATGCATTTGCGCCGCCGCAACGGCGAGGTCCTGGACCTGGCCAACGCTAGCCCGGCGGCCATGCGTGGCGTGCGCGGCGCCGATATCGCGATGATCTTCCAGGAGCCGATGACCTCGCTCAACCCGGTGTTCACCGTGGGCGAGCAGATTGCCGAATCGATCCGCCTGCACCAGGGCAAGCCCGCCAGTGAAGCCAAGGCCGAGGCACTGCGCATGCTCGAGCTGGTGCGCATTCCCGAGGCGCGCAATGTGCTGGGGCGCTATCCGCACCAATTGTCGGGCGGCATGCGCCAGCGCGTGATGATCGCAATGGCGCTGTCATGCAAACCGTCGCTGTTGATTGCGGATGAGCCGACCACCGCGCTGGACGTCACCATCCAGGCCGAAATCCTGCAACTGATCCGCGCGCTGCAGCAGGAGCTGCACATGGCCGTGGTGTTCATCACGCACGACATGGGCGTGGTGGCGGAAGTGGCCGACCGCGTGCTCGTGATGTACAAGGGCGATCGCGTGGAAGAGGGCCCGTCGGCCACGGTCTTCGCACAGCCGGCGCATCCGTATACGCGTGCGCTGCTGTCGGCGGTGCCGCGCCTTGGCTCGATGCAGGGCACCGATGGTCCGGCGCGCTTTCCGCTGTTGCGTGTGGATGGCACGGCCGCCGCGGTCGATACGACACCGCAACCGGCGGCGTCGCACGATGTGCAACCCATTTTGCGTGTGCGTGATCTCGTCACGCGCTTTGACGTGCCCACGGGCATCTTCGGCCGCGTCACGCGCCGGGTGCATGCGGTGGAGCAGGTCAGTTTTGATCTCTACCCTGGTGAGACGCTGGCGCTGGTCGGCGAATCGGGCTGCGGCAAGTCGACGACGGGACGGTCGCTCTTGCGTCTGGTGGAGTGCCAGAGCGGCAGCATCGAATTTGCCGGCCAGAACATCGGCGAGTTGAAGGGGCCCGCGCTCCAGACGCTTCGCCGAAACATCCAGTTCATCTTCCAGGACCCATTCGCCTCGCTGGACCCGCGCGTGCCGGTCGGCTACTCCATCATGGAGCCGCTGCTGGTGCACAAGGTGGCTTCCGGCAAAGAGGCGCAGCAACGCGTGGAATGGCTGCTCGACAAGGTGGGCCTGCAGGCCGCGCATGCGTCGCGCTATCCGCACGAGTTCTCGGGCGGGCAGCGCCAGCGCATCTGCATTGCGCGCGCGCTGGCATTGAACCCGAAAGTGGTGATTGCCGACGAGTCGGTGTCCGCGCTGGACGTGTCGATCCAGGCGCAGATCGTCAACCTGATGCTCGACCTGCAGAAGGAGTTTGGCGTTGCGTTCCTGTTCATCTCGCATGACATGGCGGTGGTGGAGCGCATCAGCCATCGCGTGGCCGTGATGTACCTGGGCCAGATCGTCGAGATCGGCCCGCGCCGCGCGATCTTCGAAAACCCGCAGCACCCCTATACGAAGAAGCTGATGTCGGCCGTGCCGATTGCGGACCCGGCGCGCCGTCACCTGAAGCGTGAACTTTCCACGCACGAAATTCCCAGCCCGATCCGTGCCGTTGGCGACCTGCCGGTGGTGCAGCCGTTGGTGCAAGTGGCGCCAGACCACTTTGTTGCCCGCCATTCGATTGGCGGCGCGTATTAATCGCAATACAGAACGCAGTGAGACGTCATCTTTGATGAGGAGGAAGGAAATGTTCAATCGCTTTGCCCACCGAGTCGCATTCGGCCCGCGCGCAGCCATGGTTGCCAGCGGCCTGGCCCTGGCTGCATTCACCATGCCGGCCTTTGCCGCCAAGGACGCCGTGATGGCGGTCTACTCGACCTTCACCACGATGGATCCGTACGACGCCAACGACACGCTGTCGTTCAGCGCCGCCAAGTCGTTCTATCAAGGCCTGTTCGGCTTCGACAAGGACATGAAGCTGGTCAACGTGCTGTGCGACAGCTACGACGTCAGCAAGGACGGCCTGGTCTACACGTTCAAGCTGCACAAGGGCGTGAAGTTCCACGACGGCACCACGTTTGACGCCACCGCCGTCAAGGCCAACCTGGACCGCGTGACGGACCCGGCCAACAAGCTCAAGCGTTTCGTGCTGTTTAACCGCGTGGCGAAGACCGAAGTGGTGGATCCGTACACCGCGCGCGTGACGCTCAAGGAGCCGTTCTCGCCGTTCATCAACGTGCTGGCGCACCCGTCGGCAGCCATGATTTCGCCCACGGCGCTCAAGAAGTACGGCAAGGACATCGCCTTCCACCCGGTCGGCACCGGCCCGTTCGAGTTTGTCGAATGGAAGCAGACCGACTACCTGAAGGGGAAGAAATTCGACGGCTACTGGAAGCATGGCCTGCCGAAGATCGACACCATCACCTGGAAGCCGGTGGTCGACAACAACACGCGCGCCACCGTCATGCAGACGGGCGAAGCCGACTTTGCGTTCACGATTCCGTTCGAGCAGGCCGCGGTGCTCAAGAGCAGCCCGAAGGTTGACCTGATTGCAGCGCCGTCGATCATTCAGCGCTATGTCAGCTTCAACACCAACGTGAAGCCGTTCGACAACCCCAAGGTGCGTCAGGCAATCAACTACGCCATCAACAAGGATGCGCTGACCAAGGTGGCGTTTGCGGGCTACGCCGTGCCGTCTGAAGGTGTGGTGCCGCCGGGCGTGGACTACGCCGTCAAGCTGGGTCCGTGGCCGTACAACCCGGCCAAGGCGAAAGAGCTGCTGAAGGAAGCAGGCTATCCGAACGGCTTCGAGACGCAACTGTGGTCGGCCTACAACCACACGACGGCGCAGAAGATCATCCAGTTCGTGCAGCAGCAACTGGCACAGGTCGGCATCAAGGCGTCCGTGCTGGCGCTGGAAGCCGGCCAGCGCGTCGAGCGCGTCGAAAGCGTGCCGAAGCCGGAAGACGCCGGCGTGCGCATGTACTACGCAGGCTGGTCGTCGTCGACGGGTGAATCGGATTGGGCGCTGCGTCCGCTGCTGGCATCGGAAGCCATGCCGCCCAAGTCGTTCAACACGGCGTACTACAAGAACGAGCAGGTCGATGCCGACATCGCGGGCGCGCTGCGCACGACCGATCGCGCAGAGAAGTCGAAGCTCTACACCGACGCGCAGAAGCGCATCTGGGAAGACGCACCGTGGGCCTTCCTGGTGACGGAGAAGATCGTCTACGCACGTTCGAAGCGTCTGTCGGGGGCCTACGTGGCGCCGGACGGCTCGTTCAGCTTTGATGACATCGACATCAAGCAGTAAGCCTCAACGTTGTGCCGGCCCGCGCAGGCGTTGTGCGGGCCACTGAATTTCCGCCTGCGGTGGATTTGCCATGCTGAATTACTTCGTAAAACGTGTGCTGGGCGTGATCCCGACGCTGCTGATCGTGGCAGTGCTGGTGTTCCTGTTCGTGCATCTGTTGCCCGGCGACCCGGCGCGTTTGGCCGCCGGCCCCGAAGCGGACGAGACGACGGTCGATCTCGTACGCAAGGACCTGGGCCTGGACAAGCCGATGCACGAGCAGTTCGTGCGTTTCTTCGCCAACGCCGCACGCGGTGAATTCGGCAACTCCATCCGCACCAAGCGCCCGGTGAGCGAAGAGATTGGCGAACGCTTCTGGCCGACGCTCAACCTGACGATCACCAGCATGGTGTGGGCGGTGATCTTCGGCATGGTGATCGGCATCACATCCGCCGTGTGGCGCAACAAGTGGCCCGACCGTCTGGGCATGACGCTCGCCGTGTCGGGCATTTCGTTTCCCGCGTTCGCACTGGGCATGCTGCTGATGGAGGTGTTCTCGGTGCAGCTCGGCTGGCTGCCGTCCATCGGCGCGGATAGCTGGAAGCACTACGTCCTGCCTTCGCTCACGCTGGGCGCGGCCGTGGCCGCCGTGATGGCGCGCTTCACGCGTGCATCGTTCGTGGAAGTGCTGCAGGAAGACTTCGTACGCACCGCCCGTGCCAAGGGCGTGCGCGAGACGGTGGTGGTCATCAAGCATTGCCTGCGCAACGCGATGATCCCGGTGGTGACGATGATGGGTCTGCAGTTCGGCTTTCTGCTGGGCGGCTCGATCGTCGTGGAGAAGGTGTTCAACTGGCCGGGTCTCGGGCGCCTGCTGGTAGATGCGGTGGAGATGCGCGACTACCCGGTCATCCAGGCCGAGGTGCTGCTGTTCTCCCTGGAGTTCATCCTGATCAACCTCGTGGTGGACATGCTGTACACCGTCATCAACCCCACCATCCGCTACAAGAAGTAAGGAGGCCGCCATGACCCAAGCCACAAGCCAGGCGGTCGCACCGCAAGCCGCCACCGAACCCGTCCGCACCCCGTGGACGGAGTTCTGGCGCAAGTTCCGCAAGCAGCATCTGGCGATGGGCGCCGGTGTGTTCGTGATCGCGCTGGTGTTGATCGCCATCCTCGCGCCGCACATCGTGCCGTTCGACCCGGAAAACTATTTCGACTACGACGCGCTCAACGCGGGGCCGTCGGCGCAGCATTGGTTTGGCGTCGACTCGCTGGGCCGCGATATCTTCAGCCGCATCCTGATGGGCACGCGCATCTCGCTGGAAGCGGGCTTCGTGTCGGTCATCATCGGCGCCATCGTGGGCACCATGCTGGGCCTGCTGGCCGGCTACTACGAAGGCTGGTGGGACCGCATCGTCATGCGCATCTCCGACGTGCTGTTCGCCTTCCCGGGCATCCTGCTGGCCATCGGCATCGTCGCCATCCTGGGCAACGGCATGATCAACGTGATCTTTGCCGTGGCGGTGTTCAGCATTCCGGCGTTTGCGCGGCTGGTGCGCGGCAACACGCTCATGCTCAAGCACCTGACGTATGTGGAAGCCGCACGCAGCATCGGCGCATCGGACTGGACGATCATCATGCGGCACATCCTGCCGGGCACGATTTCGTCCATCGTCGTGTACTTCTCGATGCGGATCGGCACCTCGATCATCACCGCTGCCAGCCTTTCGTTCCTGGGCCTGGGCGCACAGCCGCCTACGCCGGAGTGGGGCGCGATGCTCAACGAGGCGCGCGCCGACATGGTGACGGCGCCGCACGTGGCGATCTTCCCGAGCCTGGCCATCTTCCTGACCGTGCTGGCGTTCAACCTGCTGGGCGACGGCCTGCGCGACGCGCTGGATCCGAAGATCGACCGCCGTTGATATGCCGATCCGCCTTCCTGCCATCGGCACGCTGCCGGCCGGCACACGCAACAGCATCACCGACGTGGCCGGCGTCACGGTCGGCCACGCAACGATTGCCGGCGGCGACATCCAGACCGGCGTGACCGTGGTACGCCCGCACGCGGGCGACGTGTTTCTCGACAAGGTGCCCGCCGCCAGCGTCGTGCTCAACGGCTTCGGCAAGAGCATCGGCCTGGTGCAGGTGGACGAACTCGGCGTGCTGGAAACGCCGATTGCGCTGACCAACACGTTTGCCGTGGGCGCGGTGGCGCAGGCGCAGATCCGCCAGGCGGTTGCCGCCAACCCGCAGATCGGCCGCGCATGGTCGACCGTCAATCCGCTCGTCTTCGAATGCAATGACGGCTACCTGAACGACCTGCAGGCGTTTGCCGTGCAGGACGTCCACTACGACGCGGCCTACGCTGCGGCAGCCCAAGCGTTTGAGCAGGGCGCGGTCGGGGCAGGGCGCGGGATGTCGTCGTTTGGCGTGAAGGGCGGCATCGGCTCTGCGTCGCGCGTGGTGGCGCTTGCTGACGGCACGCAACGCACGGTGGGCGCGCTGGTGCTGTCCAACTTTGGCGTGACGGAAAACCTGACGCTTGCCGGGCGCAACGTCGGTGCGGACTTGGCAAAAGCGCTGTCTGCCGGCACACCGGCGCCGGAAAAGGGCTCGATCATCATGCTGCTCGCCACGGATGCACCGCTTGATGCACGCCAGCTGCGCCGCCTTGCCTTGCGCGCTGGCGCCGGGCTGGCGCGCACCGGCTCCGTCTTCGGCCATGGCAGCGGCGACATCGCGCTCGCGTTCTCCACTGCCTACACCGTGCCGCACGAAGGCACACGCGCCATGCCGGCCGTCGCCATGACCCACGAATCGCACCTCGACCCGCTGTTCCAGGCCGCCGCCGACAGCGTCGAACAAGCCATCGTGCACGCGCTGTTCCACGCAACGGCCGTCACCGGCCGCGACGGCAACACGCGCCGCGCACTGACCGAATTGATCTGACCTGACTCCATGCGAATCCTGATTTCCGCCGACATCGAAGGCGTGGCCAACGTGTTCCACCCCGAGCAGACGCGCCCCGGCAACGGCGAATACGAACGCGCCCGCCGCTGGATGACCGCCGAAGCCGACGCCGCCGTGCGCGGTGCCTTCGACGGCGGCGCCACGGACGTGCTCGTCAACGATTCGCACGGAGGTTTCCGCAACCTCATCCCCGATTCCATCGATCGCCGCGCACGCTTCGTCCTCGGCAAGCCGCGCTACCTGAGCATGATGGCCGGCGTGGACGGCTGCGATGCCGTCTGCATGATCGGCTACCACGCGCGCGCCGGCAGCCGTGGCGTGCTGGCACACACCATCAACAGCTTCGCGTTTGCGCGCGTCTGGTTCAACGAACAGGAACTGGGCGAAGCCGGCCTCTACGGCGCCCTGGCCGGCGAGCGCGGTGTGCCGGTGGCCGTGGCCAGCGGCGACGACGTGTTCATCAAGGAAACCAAGCCGCTGCTGCCGCACACCACGTTTGTCGAGACCAAGCAGGCCGAAGGCCAGAACGCCGGCACATCGCTCTCGCCCGAGCAGTCGTGCGAAGCCATCTACGCAGCGGTCAAAGCCACGGTACGGCGCGGCCATTTCAGCATGCCGCTGCGCCTCCAGGCACCGATCGTCTGCCGCCTGCAAACGCAAACGCCCGCATTGGCCGATCTGTTCTGCCAATGGCCCGCCCTGGAGCGCGTCGACGGCACGATGCTGCGCTTCGCCGCCGACTCCGTAGAACATGCCGTGCGCATGCTCAACAGCCTCTCCGCCATGTCCGCGATGCTGCGTTAAGCACCAGCTCGACGCGTCACGGCGGCAGCGCACGCGCCCCGACGGTTTGGCCGTTCATGCCCTAGATGGCGCCTTGAATTTCTGTAAGCAGGCGGAAAAAAGACGGGGAACTGTCTGAGCGCAGCGAGTTTTCCCCGGCTCCGCCCGGTTACAGAAATTCAAGGAGTGGGTCGCCATCTCGGGCGCGCCTGTCTTTGCCTACCTTTCTTTGGCAAGACAAAGAAAGTCGGTCGGCCCCGACAGGGGACGAAACAGGGATGGACCAAAAACGCACATCACAGCGTAAACTTCAGCACATCCAACCCCCGAAGGAGCCCCCCATGACCCGCGCACTCACACTCACCACGTTGCTGTGTGCGCTAGCAGTCGTCACGGTAACCGCCTGCGACCGCCGCCCATCTCCCAATCCGCCCGCGCCCCAAACATCCAAGGCCGAGAAAGAGGCCGCCGCGCTGGCCAAAGCCGCCGCGGAATTCAAGTGCCCGGGGCCTTCCGCCCGATTCATGGTCGACGACGGCACCAACCGCGGCCCGAAGCAGCCCGAGCGCACCAATTGCACCACCGCCTACGCCACGTGCGATGCGCAGTCCCGGGCCGTGCTCGACCGCTGCCCGAGCGGCCAGGTGTTCGACAAGCGTTTTTCCATCTGCGTCGTGAAAGACGCGTGCGATGAGGTGAGGTCCTGACGCTGTTTCGGCAGCGGCGGCCGTTGCAGCCTCGCCTGCGAGTTGCGCTTGGTGCGTCCGGTTCCGAAGCCCGCGCGTGGGCAGAACACTCGGCGCTTAAAGCGCCTCGCGCGTAATCAGGAACACCTGGTCTTCGCCCGCGCTGGTCGGCAGCCAGATGAGGTCGAGATCGGGGAACGCCGCCTCAACGTTTTCACGCTCGTTGCCGATTTCCACCACCAGCACGCCGTGCGGCTTGAGGTGGCGCGGTGCGTCGGCGAGGATGCGGCGCACGACGTCCATGCCGTCGTTGCCGCCGGCCAGCGCCATGTGCGGCTCGGCACGATACTCGGGCGGCAGCGCCTGCATCGACGCTTCGTTTACGTACGGCGGGTTCGTCAGGATCACGTCGTAATGCACGCCCGGCGGCAGCGGCGCATACAGGTCGCCCTCGTGCAGGCGGATGCGGTCTTGCAAGCGGTATTCGTCGACATTGCGATTGGCCACCACCAGTGCATCCGGTGACAGGTCCACCGCGTCGATCGTCGCATTGGGCCATTGCAGCGCCGCCAGGATCGACAGGCAGCCCGAGCCGGTGCACAGCTCCAGCACGTCGGTCGGGCCGTCTTCCTGGTCGATCCACGGTTCCAGCCCGTCTTCGAGCAATTCGCCGATGAAGCTGCGCGGCACGATCACGCGCTCGTCCACGTAGAAGCGCATGCCGTGCATGAACGCCTCGTGCGTGATGTACGCAGCGGGCACACGGTCGACGGCGCGGCGCTCGATCACCTTCAGCACGGCCGCCACTTCTTCGGGCAGCAGGCGCGCGTCCATGAACGGCTCCAGCGTGTCGATCGGCAGGTGCAGCGTGTGCAGGATCAGGTAGGCGGCTTCGTCGTAGGCGTTCTCGCTGCCGTGGCCGAAGACGAGGCCCGCCGCGGTGAAGCGCGACACGGCGTAGCGCAGCAGGTCGCGCACGGTGGTGAACGGGTGGGAAGCGGGGAGGGTAGGCGTGGTCATGGGTGACGTGAGTTGGCTCAGCGTTGGGTGGCAGCGAGCAGGTCGACGTAGGCCACGTCGAGCAGGTCGGATTCGGCAATGCCGAGGGTGCGCATCAGTTGATGGGCGGTCTTCACGCCGTCGTTTTCGGACTGCGTATCGCGCAGCACGACTTCGAGTTCGACGAAATCGCCGAGGTCTTTCACCGCATCGACATGAATGCGCGTCTGGCCGGAGAGATACAGCTGGCGCACCTTGATGACCCGGCCGGCGGTGCCGATGGCGGCGGCCAGCGTGTCGCGCAGGGCATCGGGCGCGCTGGTCGGAACGATGTGGTAGCTGGACACCCGCGGGCCGGTGCTGTCGGCACGGAAGTAGTGGATCAGCTCCCCGCGCTCGGGCGAGAACTGCCGCAGCTTCAGGCGCCCGTTCGCGCAGGCGAAGAACGTGTCGTCCTGCTCGATGCGCTCGGGGCCGGAATCCGCGATGGCGGCCGCGCGTTCAATCAGCGCAGCCACATCGCGCACACGCGCCTTGATCTCGACGTTGCGCGCCATCGGGGCAACCTCAGGCGATCAACGTTTCCAAGACGCGGCGATATACGTTTTTCAGCGGCTCGATAAACGCCACTTCGACGTGTTCGTCGATCTTGTGGATGCTCGCGTTCGGCGGGCCGAACTCGATCACCTGCGGGCAGATCTTGGCGATGAAGCGGCCGTCCGACGTGCCGCCGGTCGTCGATAGCTCGGTGGTGACGCCGCACTCGGCCTGGATGGCGGCGCTGAGCGCTTCGGACAGTTCGCCGCGCGGGGTGAGGAAGGGTTCGCCGCCGAGCGTCCAGTCCAGCGTGTAGTCCAGGCCGTGCGCATCGAGGATGCCGTGCACGCGGGCTTTCAGGCCCTCGGGCGTGCTCGCCGTCGAGAAGCGGAAGTTGAAGTCGACGGTGACGTGGCCCGGGATGATGTTGGTCGCACCCGTGCCGCCGTGGATGTTCGACATCTGCCACGTGGTTGGCGGGAAGTACTCATTGCCGTCGTCCCACTTGGCGGCGGCCAGTTCGGCAAGTGCGGGCGCGGCCAGGTGGATCGGGTTCTTCGCCAGATGCGGATACGCAATGTGACCCTGCACGCCGTTGACCGTGAGCTTGCCCGACAGCGAGCCGCGACGGCCGTTCTTGACCATGTCGCCGAGCGTGGACACCGAGGTCGGTTCCCCGACGACACAGTAATCGAGTCGTTCGCCGCGTGCGCGCAGGAGGTCGCACACCTTGACGGTGCCGTCATGCGCGGGGCCTTCTTCGTCGCTGGTGATCAGGAAGCCGATCGAGCCGGCGTGGTCCGGATGCTTCGCAACGAACTCTTCCGATGCCACCACGAAGGCGGCGATGGAGGTCTTCATGTCGGCCGCGCCGCGGCCGTACAGCTTGCCGTCGCGGTGCGTGGGTTCGAACGGGTCGGAGTGCCATTGCTCGACGGGGCCGGTGGGCACCACGTCGGTGTGGCCTGCGAAGACCAGCAGCTTGCCGCCGGTGCCGGCGCGTCCACGCTTGACCGCCCACAGGTTGGTCACGCGAAAGTGGTCCGGACCGCTGACCACGGTTTCGCATTCGAAGCCGGCGGCGCTCAGGCGTTCGATCAGCACGTCCTGGCAGCCCTTGTCTTCGGGCGTGACGGAGCGGCGGCGGATCAGGTCTTCAGTGAGGGCAAGCGTGGGCGACATGTCGGTCACGATGATGTTGTCTTGGTTAGAACAGGGCGGCGTACTGTTCGGCCGAAAAGCCCACGTTGACGGTCTTGCCGTGCACCAGCACCGGACGCTTGATGAGCGACGGGTTGGCCTGCATCAGCGCGATGGCGCCGGCTTCGTCTTCGGCGCGGGCCTTGTCGGCGTCAGACAGGGCGCGCCACGTGGTGCCCTTGCGGTTGAGCAGCGTGGTGAGCGGCACATGCCTGAGCCAGCCGGCCAGCATGTCGGCGCTCACGCCTTGCTTCTTGAAATCGTGAAACGTGTAGGCAACGCCGTTCGATTCGAGCCACGTGCGGGCTTTCTTCACGGTGTCGCAATTGGGGATGCCGTGCAGGGTCGTCATGGTGGGATTCGCAATCAGTGTCGAGAGGCTTGCAGGGCAAACGCGAGGGCCGCAACGGCCAAGGCAAGACCGATGGACGCCAGCCATGTCATGCGCTTCAGGCGGCGCTCCAGCCGCGCGGCTTCGTCGCGCAGCGCGTCGATGGTGATGGCGTGCTGCTCAGCCAGCAGCTTGACGGATTCAGCCTGCTGCAGGATCGCCGCTTCCAGCTCGGCGATGCGTGTATTCGGATCGGGCGCGGCGCCTTCTGCGCGGGCAGCTTCGGTGCCGGTTTTCTTGCGGTTCTTGAACTTGTCGATGGTCTTGTTCGCCTGCTCCAGGATGGTGGGCAGCAGCGACAGGACAGTCCCGATGGTGTTTGGATCAAGACCCATGATGCGTTGGCGCAGCTTGCCGAAGCGGGAGCCGGTGGCATTGCGTTCGGACATGGCTGCGCTTGAAGTGGTTGGCATGCCCGCAAGACTAGCAGGCATGCCTTGCGCCGGTGCTTAATCGCCGCGCAGCAGTTCGTTCAGGCCAACCTTGGCGCGCGTCTTGGCGTCGACCTTCTTGACGATCACGGCGCAGTACAGGCTGTGCGAGCCGTCCTTCGACGGCAGGTTGCCCGCCACCACCACCGAGCCCGCCGGAATGCGGCCGTAGCTGACTTCTCCGGTTTCGCGGTCGTAGATCTTGGTCGACTGGCCCAGGTACACGCCCATCGAAATCACCGAGTTCTCTTCAACGATCACGCCTTCCACGACTTCCGAGCGTGCGCCGATGAAGCAGTTGTCTTCGATGATGACCGGGTTGGCCTGCAGCGGCTCCAGCACGCCGCCGATGCCCACGCCGCCCGACAGGTGCACGTTCTTGCCGATCTGTGCGCACGAACCGACGGTGGCCCACGTGTCGACCATCGTGCCTTCGTCAACGTAAGCGCCGATGTTCACGTACGACGGCATCAGCACGGCGTTCTTGGCGATGAACGAGCCACGGCGCGCCACGGCCGGCGGCACCACGCGGAAGCCACCCGCCGCGAAGTCTTCTGCCGTGTAGTTGGCGAACTTGCTCGGCACCTTGTCGTAGAACTGCGTGAAGCCGCCGGCAGCCATCGGCGCGTTGTCTTCCAGGCGGAACGACAGCAGCACGGCCTTCTTGATCCACTGATTGACGATCCACTCGCCGTCCTTCTTCTCGGCCACACGCAGCGCGCCGCGATCGAGCTGGCCGATCACGTTGGCGACGGCTTCGCGGACATCGGCCGGAGCGGACTTGGGCGACAGGTTGGCGCGGTCTTCCCACGCTTGGTCGATCAGGGATTGCAGTTGTTGCGTCATGGTCTTGTTGGCTCTCGGAGAGGAAGCAGAAGAGAAAAATCAGGATCAGCGTTGCTGGCAGAACTCGACGATGCGGCGTGCGCCTTCCAGGCATTCGTCCACGCCGGCCACCAGCGCGATGCGCACGTAGTCCTGGCCCGGATTCGTGCCATGCGCCTCGCGCGCGAGATAGCTGCCCGGCAGCACGGCGACGTTCTTGGCGGCCAGCAGCTGGCGTGCGAATTCGGTGTCCGACAGGCCCGTGCGCTTGACGTTGGCCCACAGATAGAAGGCTGCATCGGGCAGGGCCACGTCCAGCACCTCGGCCAGCATCGGCGTGACCTGCTGGAACTTCTTGACGTACTGCGCGCGGTTGTCGCGCACATGGGTCTCGTCGTTCCACGCAGCGATGCTAGCGGATTGCACCGACGGGCTCATCGCGCTGCCGTGATACGTGCGATACAGCAGATATGCCTTGAGCAGCTTGGCGTCGCCGGCCACGAAACCGGAGCGCATGCCCGGCACGTTGGAGCGCTTGGACAGGCTCGAGAACATCACCAGGCGATCAAAGCCGCGGCCCAGCTGGTGCGCGGCCTGCAGCGCGCCGAGCGGCGGATTGGCCTCGTCGAAATAGATCTCGGAATAGCACTCGTCCGACGCGATGATGAAGCCGTATTCGTCCGACAGCGCGAAGAGCTGCTTCCAGTCTTCGAGCGTGAGCACGGCGCCGGTCGGGTTGCCGGGGCTGCATACGAAGACGAGCTGCACGTTGCGCCATTCTTCGGGCGTGATCGCGGCGAAATCGGGCGCATAGTTGCGCGCCGGGTCGCTGTTGGCGAACAGCGGCGTGGCGCCGGCCAGCAGCGCCGAGCCTTCGTAGATCTGATAGAACGGGTTCGGGCACAGCACGCGGGCGCCGGGCTTGCTGCCGTCGATCACGGTCTGCGCGAACGAGAACAGCGCCTCGCGCGAGCCGTTGACGGGAATGACCTCCGTGGCCGGATCGACCCTCGGCAGGCCGTAGCGGCGCTCCAGCCAGCCGGCGATGCACTGTCGCAGTGCATCGGAACCGATGGTCGTGGGATAATTCGCCAGCCCGCCGAGCGCGGCGACGAGCGCATCCTTGATGAGCGCCGGTGTCGGGTGCTTGGGCTCGCCGATGCCGAAGCTGATCGGCGTATGCGCGGGGCTGGGCGTCACGTCCTTGACGAGCGCTTTCAGTTTTTCGAACGGATACGGCTGCAGGGCGGACAGGCGCGGATTCACGGTGCTGGGCTGGGTTGTAGGCCAAGCCGGGCGCTTGGCGGGAAGCCGGAAATTATACGGCCAACGGGTGTTGACGATCCCAAGACATTGCAGGCTGCGGCGGTTTTCCGCCGTTTTTTTATTGGTTCCATGACAGCAATCGTTTCACCGGCAGACGCCACGACCCATCCCGAGCCGCAATGGACGGCCGCGCTCTTCATTCTGCTGGGCGCCTCAGTCTGGGGCATTTCCTGGTATCCGTACCGTCTGCTGGCGGGCTGGGGCCTGGGCAGCATGATCGCCTCGTCGATGACCGGTGCCGCGGCCGCCATACTGGCCGCCGTGTTGCTGCGTCGTCACTTCCATACGTTCCAGTGGTCGTGGCTGATCCCGGCGCTGGGGCTGGCCGCCGGTGTGACCAACGCGGGCTTCGTGTGGGGCACGGTGCATGGCACGGTGATGCGGGTGTTGCTGCTGTTCTATCTCACGCCCGTATGGACGGCGCTGCTCGCACGGCTGTGGCTGCATGAACGCCTGGGCTGGCGTGGCGGCGTGCTGCTTGCCCTGGCGCTGTCCGGCGCGGTGATGATGCTGTGGTCGGGCGACGCCGGCACGCCGTGGCCGGGTTCGGCCGCAGAGTGGGCGGGCCTGATCGCAGGCTTTGCCTTTGCTTGCAACAACGTGCTGTCGCGCCTCGTCGGGCAGCGGCATCCGACCATGCGGCCGGAGATGCGCACGGTGGTGGTGTTTACAGGCTGCGCATGGGTGGGCTTTCCGGCAGCGCTGCTGTTCGATGGCGCGCGTGCGGTGCCTGCCGCGCTGGCGCAGGGCACGACATGGATGCTGGTGGCCGCCATGGCCTGCGTGCTGGTGGGCGGCAACGCGCTGGTGCAGCGCGGCCTGCAGCGCCTGCCGGCCAACCGCGCGGCGCTGCTGATGCTGTTCGAGATCGTGGTGGCGGCGGTGTCGTCGGCGCTGCTGACGTCGGAGACGTTGTCCGCGCAGGAGATCGCCGGCGGTGCCTGCATCATCCTGGCGGGCGCGCTGTCCGGCCTGTCGCGGCGCAAGTAGGCTGCGGTATTTCCCGTATCAACCGGAGGAGCTGCCGATGTTGCTTCGTTCGATGGTCATGACAGTGGCAGTCGCCCTGTCGATGGCGGCCGCCGCCGCGCAGGCCGCGCCCGCTGAAGGCGGCCCCGCGTACGGCCCGCGCCTGGAGGGTTTCGACTATCCCGCACCGGTCAGGCTGTTCAAGTTCGAGTCGCAGGGCAACGCACTGGAAATGGCCTACCTCGATGTCGCCCCGAAGCAGCCCAACGGCCAGGTCGCGGTGCTGCTGCACGGCAAGAACTTCTGCGCGGCCACGTGGGAAGGCACGATCGCCGCGCTGGCGGGCGCCGGCTACCGCGTCATCGCGCCCGACCAGATCGGCTTCTGCAAATCGAGCAAGCCGCGTGCGTATCAGTACTCGTTCCAGCAGTTGGCAGACAACACGCACGCGCTGCTGGCTTCGCTCGGCGTCGGGCAGGCCGTCGTGGTCGGCCATTCGACGGGCGGCATGCTGGCAACCCGCTATGCGCTGATGTATCCGACCGAGGTGTCGCGGCTCGTGATGATCAACCCGATCGGCCTGGAGGACTGGAAGGTCAAGGGCGTGCCGTCGCTGACGGTCGACCAGTGGTTCTCGCGCGAGAAGCAGACCACCGCCGAGCGCATCCGCGCCTATGAGCAGTCGACGTACTACGCCGGGCAGTGGCGGCCCGACTACGAGCGCTGGGTGCAGATGCTGGCCGGCATGTACCGCGGCCCGGGGCGGGAACTGGTGGCCTGGAACTCCGCGCTGCTGTACGACATGATCTACACGCAGCCCGTGGTCTACGAATTCGGCCAGGTGCGCGCGCCGACCCTGCTGCTGATCGGCCAGAAAGACACCACGGCGATCGGCAAGGATCTCGCCCCGGCCGAGTCACGCGCGCAGCTCGGCCGTTATCCCGAACTCGGCCGGGCGACGGCAAAGGCGATTCCGCGCGCCACGCTGGTGGAGTTGCCCGATGCAGGCCATGCGCCGCAGATCCAGGATCCTGATGCGCTGCACAAAGCGCTGCTGGACTGGCTTGCCGGCCCGGAAGCGCCGCGCACGCGCCGGCCCGACTGACACGATTTGTCGAAAGGATGAAACTGCTGACAAATGAGCAGCAATTCGCCGCCGGATGCAGCAAATTTCGTCCATTTTTGTAGCGATTCGGTTGGCTGGACGGAGGGGAGCGAATGGTATGATGGCGCCATCCGCGCCCCTGGCGCGTGCCGTGTCATCCCGCCTCGTACGGCGCTTATGTGATGACGGCGGCGCGTGTCTCGGGCGCCCGCTTTATCACCCTTACTGATCCCTTCGAGACGACTCAACGTGCGCCTCTCTTCGATCAAGCTCGCAGGCTTCAAGTCTTTCGTCGATCCGACCAATTTCCATGTTCCGGGCCAGCTTGTCGGCATCGTCGGCCCGAACGGTTGCGGTAAATCCAACATCATCGACGCCGTGCGCTGGGTGCTCGGTGAATCACGCGCCGCGGAACTGCGCGGCGAGTCGATGCAGGACGTCATCTTCAATGGCTCCACGCAGCGCAAGCCGGCCGGCCGGGCCAGCGTCGAACTCGTGTTCGACAACGCGGAAGGCCGCGCCGCCGGCCAGTGGAGCCAGTACGCCGAGATCGCCGTCAAGCGTGTGCTGAGCCGCGACGGCACCTCTTCGTACTTCATCAACAACCAGCCGGTGCGCCGCCGCGACATCCAGGACATCTTCCTTGGCACGGGCCTGGGCCCGCGCGCGTACGCCATCATCGGGCAGGGGATGATCTCGCGCATCATCGAGGCCAAGCCCGACGACATGCGCATCTTCCTGGAAGAAGCCGCGGGCGTGTCCAAGTACAAGGAGCGCCGCCGCGAAACCGAAAACCGCCTGTCGGACACGCGCGAGAACCTCACCCGTGTGGAAGACATCCTGCGCGAGCTCGGCACCAACCTCGAAAAGCTCGAAGGCCAGGCCGAGGTGGCGCAGCGCTTCCAGGCACTCCAGGCGGAAGGCGAAGAGAAGCAGCACCTGCTGTGGCTGCTGCGCAAGCGTGAAGCGCAAGGCGAGCAGGAACGCCACCAGCGTGCGATCCAGCAGGCGCAGATCGATCTGGATGCGCAGACCGCGCAGCTGCGCCACATCGAGGCCGAACTCGAAACGATGCGCGCCGCACACTATGCGTCGTCCGACGCCATGCACGCGGCTCAGGGCGCGCTGTACGAGGCCAACGCCGAGGTCAGCCGCCTGGAGGCCGAGATCCGCTACGTGGTGGAATCGCGCAACCGTATCCAGCAGCAGATCGCCACGCTCACCGCGCAGCAGGAGCAATGGCACACGCAGGGCGAGCAGGCGCAGGCCGATCTCGCGGCCGCCGAAGAAGAACTGGCGATGGCCGAAGAGCGCGCCGCCCAGGCCGCCGAGGAGGTCGCCCGCAAGTCCGACGAGCTGCCGGCCCTCGAAGCGCAGTGGCGCGACGCGCAGGCCGCCCTGAACGACCAGCGTGCGGCGATCCTGCAGTCCGAACAGGCGCTCAAGCTGGAGGCCGCGCATCAGCGCAATGCCGACCAGGCCCTGCAGCAGCTCGAACAGCGCCGCGAACGCCTCACCCAGGAAGCCAGCGGCCTTGATAAGCCCGACGACACGCAGCTCGAAGCGCTGCGTGCCGAACTTGCGGAGCAGGAAGAGATCCTCGCCGAAGCGCAGGCCGCGCTCGAAGACGCCGAGACGAAACTGCCGCAACTCGACGAGGCTCGCCGCGCCGCGCAAGACCGCGTGCAATCGGAAGCCGCTGCCATTGCCAATCTCGAAGCCCGCCTTGCCGCGCTCCGGCAGTTGCAGGAAAACGTGCAGACCGACGGCAAGGTCCAGCCGTGGCTGGCCAGGCACGAGCTGAGCGAGTTGCCGCGCTTCTGGAAGAAGCTGCAGATCGAACAGGGCTGGGAGCCTGCGCTCGAGGCCGTGCTGCGTGAGAAGCTCGGCGCACTGGAGGTGTCGAACCTCGACTGGATCAGGGCGTTTGCCGCCGACGCCCCGCCCGCCAAGCTCGCCTTCTATACGCCGCCGGCTGCTGCCGTGCCGGCCGAGGCGCCCGCCGGGCTGCGTCCGCTGATGTCGCTCGTGCAGGTGACCGAACCGGGCATCCGCGCCGTGCTGCAAGACTGGCTGGCCGACGTCTACATCGCCGACGACATGCAGGCTGCGTTGAACGCGCGGCAAACGCTGCCCGAGGGTGGCACGTTTGTCGTCAAGGCCGGGCATCTGATCGGTCGATCGTCGGTGCAGCTGTACGCGCCCGATTCCGAGCAGGCCGGCATGCTGGCCCGCGCGCAGGAAATCGAAAACCTGCAGAAGCAGGTGCGTGCGCAGATGCTGCTGGCCGACGAAGCCAAGAGCGCGGCGGTGCGCGCCGAAGCCGCCTACACCCAGGCCAGCCAGACGCTCACCCAGGTGCGCGCCCGCGCCGAGCAGGCCACGCGCCGCGTGCACGTGCTCCAGATGGACGTGCTCAAGCTCTCGCAAGCCATGGAGCGCTACAACGCCCGCAGCGGCCAGATCGACAGCGAGCTCGAAGAGATCCGTGCGCAGATCGAAGAGCAGCGCGCCATCCGTGCCGAATCCGAGGCGACCTTCGAGCAGCACGACGCGGCGCTCGCCGACATGCAGGCCCGTTTCGAAGACAGCCAGCAGGCATTCGAAGCGCTGGAAGCGCGCCTGGGCGACGCCCGCAATGCGCTGCGTGAGCTGGAGCGCGGCGCCCAGGAGGCGCACTTTGCCGAGCGCAACCTGCAGAACCGCATCGCAGAGTTGAAGCGCAACATCCAGGTGGCGAACGACCAGGCGCAGCAGATCGTTCTCACGCTGGAAAATGCACGCGCCGAACTCGAAACGATCAACGAGCAGACCGCCCACACCGGCCTGCAGGAAGCGCTGGAGCGCCGCGCCGAGAAGGAAGAAAAGCTCACGATCGCGCGTACGGAGCTCGATGCGCTGTCGGCGCAACTGCGCGCCTTCGATGAGCAGCGCCTGACCGCCGAGCGTGCCCAGCAGCCGCTGCGCGACCGCATCACCGAGCTGCAATTGAAGGAACAGGCCGCACGCCTGAACCAGGAGCAGTTCTCGGAGCAGCTCGCCGCTGCCAATGTGGACGAAGCGGCGCTGGCCGAACGCCTCACGGGTGACCTCAAGCCGTCCTACCTGCAAGGCGAGGTCACGCGCATCAACAACGCGATCAACGCGCTGGGGCCGGTCAACATGGCTGCGCTGGAAGAACTCGCGGCGGCGCGCGAGCGCAAGGGCTTCCTCGATGCGCAGTCGGCAGATCTGACCGACGCCATCAATACGCTGGAAGACGCCATCCGCAAGATCGACCAGGAAACCCGCGCGCTGCTGCAAGGCACGTTCGACCAGGTCAACCATCACTTTGGCGAGCTGTTCCCGACGCTGTTCGGCGGCGGCCAGGCCAAGCTGATCATGACAGGCGAGGAGATTCTCGACGCGGGCGTCCAGGTGATGGCGCAGCCCCCGGGCAAGAAGAATTCGACCATTCACCTGCTCTCGGGCGGCGAGAAGGCGCTGACCGCCATTGCGCTGGTGTTTGCCATGTTCCAGCTGAACCCGGCGCCGTTCTGTCTGCTTGATGAGGTGGATGCGCCGCTGGACGACGCCAACACCGAGCGCTACGCCAACATGGTCAAGCGCATGTCGGACAAGACCCAATTCGTTTTTATTTCCCACAACAAGATTGCGATGGAAATGGCGCAACAGCTCATCGGTGTGACCATGCAGGAGCAGGGCGTGTCCCGGATCGTGGCGGTGGATATGGACGCCGCACTGACGATGGCGGAGGCCGCTTAAATGCAAGACAACAACCTCGTGATGGCACTGCTGGGCGCTGGCATTGTGTTCGTGCTGGTGATCGTGGCCTACAACCAGTGGCAGATCCGCAAGGCGCGTCGTCCGGAGGCGTACCAGCCGCCCGTTGACGAACCGCCGCGTACCGACGGCTGGACGGAACGCCAGGAGCCCGGCCTCGCCGCCGACCGTGACGACATCGGCCGTGTCGAGCCCCGCCTCGAGCCGGGCTTTGCGCCGCAGCCGCACGCGCATGCGACCGGCAGCGCCGAGACCGAAGCCGGCGTGATCGGCGCCGAACTCGCGCCGTCGGAGGAGCAGGCTGCGCTCGAAACCGTGCCGGCCGGCGACAGCAGCGAGCCGGCGGAACTCGCACCGGGTTCGCTGGAGCCGGCCAGCGGTGTGATCGACCCGCTCATCGATTGCATCGTGCCGCTGCACCCGGAGCGCGAGGTGTCGGGCGACCGGCTGCTGCCTGCACTGGCCAAGCTGCGCCGCGCCGGCACGAAGCAGATCCACGTGGAAGGCCTGAACCCCGCCGCCAACGCATGGGAAGCCATCCGCGCCGGGCAGCGCTACCTCGACGTGCAGGTGGCCGTGCAGCTGGCCAATCGCACGGGCCCGCTGAATGCGCTGGAGTTCTCCGAGTTCATCAACGCGATCGACCCGCTGGCTGAGGCAGCCGATGCCGTGCCGGAGCTGCCGGACATGAACGAGACGATCGCCAACGCGCGCGAGCTCGATGCGTTCGCAGCCGAATGCGACGTCCAGCTTGGCGTGAGCGTGATCTCCGACGGCGCACCGTGGTCGGCCGCCTACGTGCAGACGGTGGCCACGCAGGACGGTCTCGTGCTGTCGCGCGACGGCACGCGCTTCACCCGCTTCCACGCAGGCGCCAACGGCGTCCAGCGCGCGCTGTTCACGCTGCAATTCGGCGACACCAATTTCCTGCGCGACGACCTGACCGTCAAGGCAGGCCGCCAGATCACGTTGCTGCTGGACGTGCCGCTGGCCGAGGAGGCGTCCAAGCCCTTCAAGCTCGTCTGCGAATACGCTTACACCCTGTCGCAGCGCATGGGTGCGCAGGTCGTGGATGACAACCTGCGCCCGCTGACGGAGCAGTCGTTCGTCGCCATTCAGAAGCACTTGCGCGTGCTGTACGACAAGCTCGAATCGCGCGGCATTCCGGCCGGCTCCAGCACGGCGGTGCGCCTGTTCAGCCACTGACGGAACCCCACGATGAGCAAGACCGCAGAACCCGCGTCCGGAGCGACACCCGAGGCGCGGGCGGCCTGGCTGCGCGCCACGCTGAACCGGTACGCCCACGAGTACTACGTGCTCGATCAGCCCAGCGTGCCGGACGCCGAATACGACCGGCTCTACCGCGAACTGGAGGCGCTGGAAGCCGAACATCCCGAACTGAGGACGCCGGACTCGCCCACGCTGCGCGTCGGCGGGGCGATCCTGCCCGAGTTCGCACCGGTGCGACACGTGGTGCCGATGCTGTCGATCCGCACCGAAACGGATACCACGGCCAATGGTGCCCGCGCGTTCGATGCCAGCGTGCGCCGTGAACTGGGCCTCGATGCATCCGACCCGCCCGTCGAATACGCCGCCGAGCTGAAGTTTGACGGCCTCGCCATCAGCCTGCGCTACGAGCGCGGCTACCTGGTGCAGGCCGCCACGCGCGGCGACGGCACCACGGGGGAAGACGTCACGCAGAACATCCGCACGATCCGCCAGATTCCGCTCGGCCTTTCCGCCGTTGGCGGCGTGGTGCCGGAGGTGCTGGAAGTGCGCGGCGAGGTCTACATGCGCCGCGACGACTTCGAAAAGCTCAACGCCCGCCAGCGCGAGCGCGGCGAGAAGACCTTCGTCAACCCGCGCAATACCGCAGCAGGGGCCGTGCGGCAGCTCGACCCGAAGATGGCTGCGGAGCGCCCGCTGTCGTTCTTCGCCTATGGCCTGGGCGAAGTGGCCGGCTGGAAGGACATGCCCGACACGCATTCCGGCGTGCTCGACGCGCTGCAGGATTTCGGCTTTCCCGTCAGCAAGGAGCGCGCGGCCGTGAAGGGCGGCGAAGGGCTGGTGGAGTTTCACGCCGCCATTGGCGCCAAGCGGGACAGCCTGCCGTTCGACATCGACGGTGTGGTCTACAAGGTCAACGCGCTCGCGCTGCAGCGTGAACTGGGCTTCCGCACACGCGAGCCGCGCTGGGCGGTGGCGCACAAGTATCCGGCGCAGGAGGCGCTGACCACGGTGGAGTCGATCGGCGTGCAGGTCGGCCGCACGGGCGCCATCACGCCGGTGGCGCGCCTTGTGCCGGTGTTCGTCGGCGGCGTGACGGTGACCAACGCGACGCTGCACAACGAAGACGAAGTCCGCCGCAAGGATGTGCGCGTGGGCGACACCGTGATCGTGCGCCGCGCCGGCGACGTCATCCCCGAAGTGGTGAGCGTGGTGCTCGAGCGCCGCCCGATGGAAGATGTGCCGGGCACGGACCTGTTCAACGCGGAACAGCGCGCCAAGTATCCGCCGTTCGAGCTGCCGAAGACGTGTCCGGTGTGCGGCTCGCACGTGGTGCGCGAAGCGGGCGAAGCGGTGGCGCGCTGCTCGGGCGGCCTGTTCTGCTCGGCGCAGCGCAAGGAGGCCATCCGCCATTTTGCCGGCCGCCGCATGATGGACATCGAAGGCCTGGGCGAGCGCTACATCGACAACCTCGTCGAGCTCGACTACGTACACGGCATTGCCGACCTGTACAAGCTCACGCTCGACGATTTCCTCGAAATGAAGCGCCGCGCCGAAGAGCGCGATGGTGTCACGCCCGAGACCGTCGCCGCCGGCAAGATCGCCACCAAATGGGCTGAGAACCTGCTCGAAGGCATCCAGGCCAGCAAGACGCCGCCGCTGGCGCGCTTCCTGTTTGCGCTCGGCATTCGCCACGTGGGCGAATCGACCGCCAAGACCCTCGCCGACTGGCTCGGCAGCCTGGACGTGATCCGCCGCGCGCCGGCGCCGCTCCTGCTTGCGCTGCCCGACGTGGGCGGCACCGTGGCCGAGGCCATCGCCGATTTCTTTGCCGAGTCGAAGAACCAGCAGGCCCTGGATGCACTGCTGGAGGCGGGCGTATCGCCGCAGGGTGAACATGCGCCCAACCCCAAGCTGCGCGACAAGCTCGAAGCGGCAGCGCTGTACGCCACGCTCGGCGTGCCCAAGCTGACGGCCACCCGCGCCAGGCAACTGGCCGCGGCCGTGCCGACACTGGGGCAACTCGCAAGCGCTGATGCGGGGCAACTCGCCGGTCTGCCGGCGGACGTGTCCGCATCGCTGCTCGAATGGCTGGACGCACACGACCATCGCGCGCAGTTGGCCAGGCTCGATGCGCTGCGCGAAGAGCTGCTTGCCGCCATGCCGGCCGAGGCCGCCGAGGAGGGCGTGCTCTCCGGCAAGACTGTCGTGCTGACGGGTACGCTGCCCCACCTGACGCGCGAAGAAGCCAAGGCCATGCTCGAGGCCGCAGGGGCCAAGGTCTCGGGTTCGGTGTCGAAGAAAACCGACTACGTGGTCGCCGGTGAAGAGGCCGGCAGCAAGCTCGCCAAGGCCGAAGAGCTCGGCGTGAAGGTTCTGAACGAAGCGGGTATGCTCGCGCTGTTGAACAATCCGGGAGACGAGGCGTGATCCGAAACATTCTGAAGATGGGCGACAGCCGTCTGCTGCGCGTCGCCAAGCCGGTCGAGCGTTTTCACACGCCGGAGCTGACTGCGCTGATCGAGGACATGTTCGACACCATGGACGCGGCGCGCGGTGCCGGGCTGGCCGCGCCGCAGATCGGCGTGGACCTGCAGGTCGTCATCTTCGGGTTCGATCGCAACGAGCGTTATCCGGATGCGCCGGCGGTGCCCAAGACGGTGCTCATCAACCCGAAGCTCGAGCCGCTTTCCGACGAGATGGAAGACGGCTGGGAGGGCTGCCTCTCGGTACCCGGCCTGCGCGGCGTCGTGCCGCGCTACACGCGCCTGCGCTATACCGGTTTCGACCAGCACGGCCACACCATCGACCGCATTGCCGAAGGCTTCCACGCCCGCGTCGTACAGCACGAGTGCGACCACCTCCAGGGCGTGCTGTACCCCATGCGCGTGAAGGATTTCACCCGCTTCGGCTTTACGGAAGTGCTGTTCCCTGAATTGCCCGCCAACCACGACGACTGAGATTGCGGCGGCGGGGTGCCTTCACCCGCGTTGGCGGCGTGGGCAAGTCCATCCACCACCGAGACGATATGGAGCGCATCGTGTTCAAGCAGTGGCGCAGCCTTGTGCTGTGCGTGGCGGCGATGGCCGCGTTGGGCCTGGCGGGCTGCGCCGGTCCGCAAGCATCCGAGACGACGCCCGCCGCGCCCGCCGCCGAGCCGCCGCAAGGGCCGGCCTGGCAGCGCGTGCATCTGGGCAGCGGCGCCGATGGCTACGACTTTCCCGTCTATGCGAACCATCCGCTCGATGGCGATCTGAAGGGCATCCGTGAAGTCGTTTTCGTGCAGCACGGCCTGCAGCGCAACGGCAACGATTACTACGTCGCCGGCGCCGAGCTGCTCAAGAACAGCGGCCGCAATCCCGATGAAGTCCTGCTGATCGCCCCGAATTTTCCGGGCACGCCGGACACCGGCAAGGGTTTTGACGGCATGCCGGTGTGGTCCGTCGACGGCTGGATCGGCGGCTTCAACGCCACCAATGCTCCGTACACCGGCCTAAGCTCGCTCCAGGTGCTGGATGACCTGATCGCCTACATCACCGACCCGACGCGGGCGCCCAACGTGAAGCGCGTGACCGTGGCGGGGCACTCGGGCGGCGGCCAGATCGTGCAGCGTTATGCTGTGCTCAACAACGTGGACGAAGGCATTCGCAAGCGCGGCATCGACCTGCGCTACGTGGTGGCCAACCCGTCGTCGTATCTGTATTTCACGCCCGAGCGCCCGCGGGGAAAGGGCTTTGGACGTTACGACACCAGCGTGTGCCCCGATTACGATCACTACAAATACGGCATGGTCGACATGGTGCCGTACGCAGCCGGCAAAAGCGGGCGGATGCTGTTCAACCGATATGCCCAGCGCCGCGTGACCTACCTGGTCGGCACGAACGACAACGACCCGAACCACCGCGTGCTCGACAAGGCGTGCGGCGCTGAAGCCGAGGGGCCGACGCGGCTGGACCGGGCGCGCAACTACTGGCGCTACGAGCGCCATCTCGCAGGCCGCAAGCGCGTCAACCATCAGGCGCATGAAGTGGTGGGCGTGGGGCACGACCAGGCCAGGATGTTCGGCTCGCGCTGCGGGGCGCAGGCGGTCTTCGGCATGCCGTCATCGACCAATGCAACCGGAGCGGCCTGTCGCGCGCCACGGTTGTGACGCGGATGTAAAAAAACCGGTCGACGCAGGCGCGCTGACCGGTTTTTCATGGGCGCGATGTTCAGAACTTCTCGAACGGCCCCAGGAAGCGCCACTGGCCGACGGGCAGGTCGCCCAGCACGATGCGCCCCATGCGGATGCGCTTGAGGCCCACGACCTCCAGCCCCACCTGTTCACACATGCGGCGGATCTGGCGCTTCTTGCCTTCGCGCAGCACGAAACGCAATTGCTCTTCGTTCTGCCAGCTTACCTTGGCAGGCTTCAGTGGCTCGCCATCGAGCGAGAGCCCGAAGCGCAGCTTCTCCAGCAGCTCTTCGGGGAACACCTTGGAGATATCGCGCTCGACCCGGCCTTGCGGTGAGTTCCACACCACGCGCACGAGGTATTCCTTCTCGACCGTCGAATCCTCCCCGATCAGATGACGTGCGATGCGGCCGTCCTGCGTCAACACCAGCAGGCCCGTCGAGTCGATGTCCAGGCGCCCGGCCGGCGCCAGCGCCTTGCGCTGCCACGGTGCGAAGCGCTTGCGCGTCGGGTCCTGCTCCCACTGGTTCTCCGGCACAAACAGCGCGGCGGCCGGCTGATAGCCGTCTTCCGCCTGGCCCGATACATAGCCGACCGGCTTGTGCAGCAGCACCGTCACGCGCTCGCCCTGTTCGGACCGCGCTGCCTGGTGGATCTCGATGATCGCATCCGGGCGCACGCGCGAGCCCAGCTCGGTGACGGGCTGGCCGTCCACCAGCACCCAGCCGCGCGGGATCCACTCGTCCGCCTCGCGCCGTGAGCACAGGCCCAGTTCGGACATGCGCTTGGACAGGCGAACCAGGCCGCTGTCCTCCGCCTGGCGCGCCGGCCGCTGCGGCTGCGCCTCGACAGGGTGCGGCGCGCGCGCTTCGCGCTCGGGGCGCGGCGGACGTGCCGGGCGATCTTCGAAGCGGCGCGGCGGGCGATTGTTGTCGAACCGGCGCGGGGCGCGCTCGTCGCCGTAGCGCCGGGGTGGGCGCTGTTCGTCGTCGTAGCGGCGAGGCGGGCGCTCATCGTCAAAGCGCCTCGGGGCCGGGCGTTGGTCGTCGCCATAGCGGCGCGGCGGCCGGTTTTCGTCGAACCGGCGCGGCGGACGTTGCTCATCGCTGAACCGGCGCGGCGGACGCTGATCGCCCTCGCGGCGCTGGCCGCGTTGATCGTCGCCGTAGCGGCGTGGGCGCTCGTCGTCGAAGCGGCGAGGCGGACGTTCGTCATCAAACCGGCGCGGGGGGCGCTCGTTGTCGAATCGACGCGGCGCGCGCTGGTCTTCACCGAACTTGCGCGGTGGGCGCGCATCGTCGAATCGGCGAGGCGGGCGGTCTTCGAACCGGCGTGGCGGGTGTTGCTCGTCGCTGAACCGGCGCGGTGGGCGTTCGTCGTCAAAGCGGCGCGGCGGGCGGTCAGCCTGCATTCGGCGCGGCTGCGCTTCGCGCGTCTGGACGTCGTCGCGGCGCGGCTTGCGCGGCGGCTTGCCCGTACCGTCTTCCGGCTTGGGGCGGCGTTGCGAGGGGCGCAGCGGCAGGCGGTCGCGGTTCAGGTCGGACGCGCGCAGCGGCTTGCCCGTGCTGCGTACGGGGTTGCCTGCGTCGTCGCGGCGCACACCCAAGGTCGCCCGTTTGCCCGGGCGCGTGGCGCGTTGGGTGGGGTCGGCGCGGCGCTTGTCGTCGCCCGGAAAATCGTCGGAATCGGTCGTCATGAATCAAAACCCTGGCGCTCAGATGGCGAGCGCATCGAGCAGCTCGCTTTCGAGTTCAAGCTGCAGTTTGTTGTCCTGCGTCAGGCGGGTGCCGTCGACGAGGAAGATGTCTTCCACACGTTCGCCAAGCGTGTTGATGCGAGCGGATTGCACCGACACGCGATGCCGTGCCAGCACGCGCGCAATGGCATACAGCAGGCCCGTGCGGTCGGTGGCGGAGATGGAAAGCAGGTAGTACTGGCCGCGCTCGTCGGGGCGCAGGTCCACGCGCGGCTTGATCGGGAAGCTGCGCGACTGGCGCGAGATGCGGCCGCGCGGCGGCTCCGGCAGTGCAGCCTCGAGCGCGATCTGCTCCGCGAGTTCGTGCTCGACGAGCGTGATGATGTCGCGGTAGTGGCCGGGCTCCACCAGGCCCGTGCCGGGGTCGGCCACCTGGAACGTGTCGAGCGCGTAGCCGTGGTGGGTGGTGTGGATCTTCGCATCGAGAATCGTCAGCCCTTTGCGCTCGAAGTACCCGCAGATGCGTGCGAAGAGGTCGGGCCGGTCAGGCGAGTACACCGCCACCTGCAACCCGACGCCGGCCGGCGAAATGCGCGCCCGCACGATCGGGATGGTGGTGTCGACGCGGTTGTAGAAGTGCCGCGTGAACCAGGCGATGTCGCGCGCGTCATGGCGCAGGAATACGCCCACATCGAGTTGCTTCCACAGCGCCTCATGCGCGGTGTCGTCCAGCGCCGCGAGCCGCAGCAGGGCGCGCGCTTCTTCCTTGCGGCCCTCGAGCACGGCGTGCGGGTCGGTGGTGGCGCCGCCCAGTACGCGCAGCGTCATGCGGTAGAGGTCTTCCAGCAGCTTGCCCTTCCAGGCGTTCCACACCTTGGGGCTGGTGCCGCGAATGTCGGCCACCGTCAGCAGATACAGCGCGGTCAGGCGCCGCTCCGTGCCAACCAGGTCGGCAAAGCGGCGGATGACTTCCGGGTCGCCGAGGTCCTGCTTCTGCGCCACCTGGCTCATCGTCAGGTGGTGTTCGACCAGCCAGACGATGAGGTCGGCGTCTTCCTTGGCGATGCCGTGCTCCTTGCAGAAGCGCCGCGCGTCGGACATGCCCAGCACGGAGTGATCTCCGCCGCGGCCCTTTGCAATGTCGTGGAACAACGCAGCGATGGTCAGCACCCACGGCTTGTCGAAATTCGCCATCAACTGGCTGCAGAACGGGAACTCGTGCGTATGCTCGACAATGGCAAAGCGCCGGATGTTGCGCACCACCATCAGGATGTGCTGGTCGACCGTGTAGACGTGAAACAGGTCGTGCTGCATCTGCCCGACAATGCGGCGGAAGTTCACCAGGTAGCGGCCAAGCACGCTCGTCTGGTTCATCAGCCGCAGCGCATGCGTGATGCCCTGCGGCTGTTGCAGGATCGACAGGAAGAGCGCGCGGTTGGCCGGGTCCTTGCGCCACTTGGCGTCCATCAGCGTGCGGGCGTTGTACAGCGCGCGCAGCGTGTTGGCGGCCAGGCCCTTGATGCCGCGCACCTGCTCATACAGCAGGAACGTTTCCAGAATGGCCGTCGGCTCACGTTGGTACAGATCCGGGTCGGCGATCTCGAGCATGCCTTGCCGCTCGACAAAGCGCTCGTTGATCGTGCGCGTGATATCGAGCTCGCTTGGAAACAGCCGTGCCTCGATGTTCTGCAGCACCACGGTGTTGAGTTGCGTGACGGCCTTGGCGACCCAGTAATAGCGGCGCATGAGCTGTTCGCTGGCCCGCTTGGCGGTGGTCGGCCGGTAGCCGAAGGACTCCGCCAGTTGCGTCTGCAGGTCGAACACGAGCACGTCCTGGCGGCGCCCGGCCAGCAGATGCAGCCGCGCCCGCACGGTCTTGAGCAGGCGCTCGTTGGCGGCCAGTTCCTGCGCTTCGCGGCGCGTGAGCAGGCCGTTGCTCAGCAGCTCGCTCCAGCTGGAGCCGAAACCTGCGGCACGCGTCATCCACAGGATCACCTGCAGATCGCGCAGGCCGCCCGGGCTTTCCTTGCAGTTCGGCTCGAGCGAATACGGCGTGTCCTGATACTTGGCGTGCCGCTGGCGCATCTCCAGCAGCTTCGACTGGAAGAAATCCGCCGCGTCAAGGTGACCCTGGTAGTGCGTCTCGAACGTGCGGTACAGGCCTTCGTCGCCGGTCAGCAAGCGCGCTTCCAGCAGCGACGTGCGCACCGTCACGTCTTGCTCGGCTTCCTTGATGCATTCGTCGACCGTGCGCACCGAAGAGCCGATGTCGAGCCCCATGTCCCAGCAGCGCCCGATGAAGGCCTCCAGGCTTGCTTCCAGCGCCTTGTCGGCGGCATGCGGGAGCAGCAGCAGAATGTCGACGTCGGAATGCGGAAACAGCTCACCCCGCCCATAGCCGCCCACCGCGATCAGGGCGCAGTCGGACGGCATGTCGGCCTGCTGCCAGAGCTGCATGAGGGTGCGGTCCACCGCCCTGGCAAGGCGGGTGACGAGCTGCTGCACATTGGCGTGCTGGTCGAACTGCGCGAACAGGTGCGCGCGTTCGGCCTTCAGGGCGTCGCGCGGTGACGTTTCGGCAGGAACGGCGGCAGTGTGCATGAATGGAGCGGGAATGAAACAGCGACCGGCGTGACTGGCCGGTCGCTGTGAAAAAAAAGATGGGCGCGGCCCCTGCGGCGCGCCTGCCGTGTGAGATCAGGCCGCGGCCGGAGCGCTTTCGCGGACGAACTCGGGCGGCGGCGGCGTCAGCGCCGACACCGTCAGCACTTCATAACCGGTGTCCGTCACGAGCACCGTGTGTTCCCATTGGGCCGACAGGCTGCGGTCGCGCGTCTTGACGGTCCACTGGTCGGGCATCGTGCGGATATCGCGCTTGCCGGCGTTGATCATCGGCTCGATCGTGAAGATCATGCCGGCCTTGAGCTCCATGCCGGTGCCCGGACGGCCGTAATGCAGGATCTGCGGATCTTCATGGAACACCTTGCCGATGCCGTGCCCGCAGTATTCGCGCACGACGCTGTAGCCGGCGGCTTCCGCATGCTGCTGGATCACGTGTCCGATGTCGCCGAGGCGCGCGCCGGGGCGCACGGCGGCGATCCCCTTCCACATGCACTCGAAGGTCACCTGTGTCAGGCGCTTCGCCAGGATCGAGCCTTCGCCGACGATGAAGGTGCGGCTGGTGTCGCCGTAATAGCCTTCCTTGGTGATGACCGTGATGTCGAGGTTGACGATGTCGCCGTTCCTGAGCACCTTGTCGCCAGGAATGCCATGGCAGATGACGTCATTGACCGACGTGCAGATCGAGGCGGGGAAGGGCGGGTAGCCCGGCGGCGCATAGTTCAACGGGGCGGGCACGGTGCCTTGCACGTCACGCATGTAGGCATGGCACAGCTCGTCCAGTTTGCCCGTGGTCACACCCGGCTTGACGAACGGCGTGATGTAGTCCAGGACTTCGGAGGCAAGCCGGCAGGCCACGCGCATGTGCGCGATGTCTTCGGCGGTGTGGAGGGTAACGGCCATGCTGTGACTCTTTCTGCACGCAAACGCGCGGGCGCTGCGTCGTTGCTAAAAGGCCGATTATCGCACCAAAGCGGCCCGGACGGGGTTTTCCGGGGGGCGGGGCGAGCTTCCGCCTGTTCGCTGCAAGTGCGCGGAAGGTGTTGAGTCGATTGGGTTTTTGTCGCTATAATCGCAGGCTAAGCAGTTGCCGGCCATGTGGTTGGCGGCGCTTGAAATCGCGAGCCGCTTCACCGCGGGTGTTTCTCGTACCGCATGCGAGAGATGTCTGAGGCGGCTTCAGACCTAACCCGACTGGAGAATTTCATGTCCGTGACCATGCGCGAAATGCTGGAAGCCGGTGTCCACTTTGGCCACCAGACCCGCTTCTGGAACCCCAAGATGGCCCCCTTCATCTTCGGCCATCGCAACAAGATTCACATCATCAACCTCGAAAAGACGCTGCCGATGTACCTGGACGCACTGAAGTACGTGCGCCAACTGGCAGCCAACCGGGGCACCATCCTGTTCGTCGGCACGAAGCGCCAGTCGCGTGAGATCCTGGCTGAGGAAGCCGCTCGTGCAGGCATGCCGTACGTCGACAGCCGCTGGCTCGGCGGCATGCTGACCAACTTCAAGACGGTCAAGACCTCCATCAAGCGCCTGAAGGACATGGAAGCCGCCAAGGAAGCCGGCGCGCTGGACACCATGAGCAAGAAGGAAGCGCTGATGTTCGAGCGCGAAATGGACAAGCTGGAAAAGTCCATCGGCGGCATCAAGGACATGGGCGGCATTCCGGACGCCATCTTCGTGGTGGACGTCGGTTATCACAAGATTGCCGTGACCGAAGCTGCCAAGCTGGGCATTCCGGTGATTGGCGTGGTTGATACGAACCACTCGCCGGAAGGCATCGACTACGTCATCCCGGGTAACGACGACTCGAGCAAGGCTGTTGCACTGTACGTGCGCGGCGTGGCCGACGCGATCCTGGAAGGCCGTGCCAACGCGGTGCAGGAAGTGGTGGAAGCGGCTCGCGGCGGCGACGACTTCGTCGAAGTCCAGGAAGGCTAAAACACAAGAAGGCGCGCGCCCGTGCGTGATCGCGCGGGACGCACGCCAGGCCATGCCGGTGAGGCGGTACCCCACCGAAATCGATGGCCAAACAGGGGCGCGTAACGAACGCCCCTTTTTTTTGAATTTGTCATGCGGATGACCCGCCCGCGTCGTATTGGGTGGTGCGTCCGATGGAAACCGGACGGCAGGACGGCGCAACGCGAGGATGAAACCGCGCGCGACCGGACGACGATCTGAAACAAGGAGCATGAGAATGGCGGCAATTACCGCAAGCATGGTGGCAGAACTGCGCGCGAAGACCGACGCGCCGATGATGGAATGCAAGAAGGCCCTGACCGAAGCCGAAGGCAACATGGAAAAGGCCGAAGAGATCCTGCGCGTGAAGCTCGGCAACAAGGCTGGCAAGGCCGCCTCGCGTATCACGGCTGAAGGCGTGGTGGCCGCAGCCGTCGAAGGCACGACCGGCGCGCTGGTCGAGATCAACTGCGAAACCGACTTCGTCTCGAAGAACGATTCGTTCCTGGCCTTCGCCAACTCGGTCGCCGCACTGATTGCCAAGAACAACCCGGCTGACGTTGCGGCTGTCGGCGCGCTGCCGCTGTCGCAGGACGGCTTCGGCCCGACGGTGGAAGACGTGCGCGTGGGCCTGATCGGCAAGATCGGCGAGAACATGACGATCCGCCGCTTCCAGCGCTTCGAGGGTTCGAAGCTCGCTTCGTACCTGCACGGCACCCGCATCGGCGTGATGGTGGCCTTCGAAGGCGACGACGTGGCCGCCAAGGACGTGGCGATGCACGCGGCGGCCATGAAGCCGGTGGCACTGTCGTCGAACGACGTGCCGGCTGAGCTGATCGCCAAGGAGCGCAGCATTGCCGAGCAGAAGGCTGCCGAGTCCGGCAAGCCGGCCGAAATCGTTGCCAAGATGGTGGAAGGCAGCGTGCAGAAGTACCTGAAGGAAGTCTCGCTGCTGAATCAGCCGTTCGTGAAGAACGACAAGCAGACCGTGGAGCAGATGCTCAAGGCTGCCAACACGACCGTGAAGAGCTTCACGCTGTATGTGGTGGGCGAGGGCATCGAGAAGAAGCAGGACGACTTCGCTGCCGAAGTGGCTGCCCAGGTGGCGGCTGCCAAGCAACAGGCGTAATGCTGGTTCGATTGCTTCCGATGGCGAGTCGATCCGCCCTCCGGCGCTGGCCGGCAGGGCAACTTTTCTCCGTCGGCGCGATCGTATAATGCCGAGCAAACAGGGCACCGCAAGGTGCCCTGTTTGCAGGTGCAGCCTCCTTGCGCGGGCGTCGCCCGGGATTCCACCCGGACGGCTCCCCCGCAAGAAGGTTGCGGGATGCGCGAAGCCCGGCTTCGCCAATCGCAGCGTCGTTTCCCCCTTTCCTGTCTCCCGTCTCAGGAATCGTCACGAGGATCTCCATGCCTGCCTACAAGCGCGTTCTACTCAAACTTTCCGGCGAAGCCCTGATGGGCGACGATGCCTTCGGCATCAATCGCGGCACCATCGAAGGGATGGTCAACGACATCGCCGAAATCGTGAAGCTGGGCGTGCAGGTGGCAGTGGTGATCGGCGGCGGCAACATCTTTCGCGGTGTCGCGGGCGGCGCGGCCGGCATGGATCGCGCCACGGCCGATTACATGGGCATGCTGGCCACCATGATGAACGCGCTGGCGCTGCAGGATGCCATGCGCCACGCCAACCTCGAGGGGCGCGTGCAGTCGGCGCTGCGCCTGGACCAGGTGGTTGAGCCGTACATCCGCCCGCGCGCCATTCGCCAGCTGGAAGAGGGCAAGATCGTGATCTTCGCGGCGGGTACGGGCAACCCGTTCTTCACCACCGATACGGCGGCTGCGCTGCGCGGCTCGGAGATCGGCGCGGAAATCGTATTGAAGGCCACCAAGGTCGATGGCGTCTACACCGCGGATCCGAAGAAGGATCCAAGCGCCACCCGCTACACCACCATCAGCTTCGACGAGGCCATCTCGCGCAACCTGCAGGTGATGGATGCGACGGCATTCGCGTTGTGCCGCGATCAGAAGCTGCCCATCAAGGTGTTCTCGATCCAGAAGCCGGGCGCGCTCAAGCGCGTCATCATGGGCGAGGACGAGGGCACGCTCGTTCACGTCTAAGGCCGCCTCGCCCGCTGCCGCAAGCGTCTTTTTACCGTTCGCTGACGCCGCATCAATGGCGTTGGCGAGCGGCTTCCATGTAAAATCGCCTATTGTCTTTTCGGCCGTGCCGATGCCCTGTGTCGTGTCCCGGGGTGCGCATCTGGCCGGCCGTTATCGTTCGGAGGAAGTATGAGCGTCGCCGATATCAAGAAGAATACCGAGCAGAAAATGCAGAAGTCGATCGAGGCTCTGAAGGCGGATCTGGCCAAGATCCGCACGGGCCGCGCGCACACTGGCCTGCTCGATCACGTGCAGGTCGACTACTACGGCTCGATGGTGCCGATCAGCCAGGTCGCCAACGTGACGCTGGTGGACGCCCGTACGATCGGTGTGCAGCCGTGGGAAAAGAAGATGGTGCAAGTCGTGGAAAAGGCGATCCGTGAAGCGGACCTGGGCCTGAACCCGGCCACCATGGGCGACCTCATCCGCGTGCCGACGCCGCCGCTGACCGAAGAGCGCCGCAAGGAGTTGGCCAAGGTCGTCAAGGGCGAGGGCGAGGATGCCAAGGTCGCCGTGCGC
Organism: Ralstonia sp. RL; assembly: GCF_001683835.1. NCBI lineage: Bacteria > Pseudomonadati > Pseudomonadota > Betaproteobacteria > Burkholderiales > Burkholderiaceae > Ralstonia > Ralstonia sp. RL. The sequence continues at coordinate 49,258 of NZ_LWRX01000148.1, forward strand.
AACCTGCGCCGCGATGCCAACGAGCAACTGAAGAAGCTCGTCAAGGACAAGGCCATCTCCGAGGACGACGAGCGTCGTGGCGGCGATGAGGTTCAGAAGCTGACCGACAAGTTCGTCGCCGAGATCGACAAGCTCGTCGCCGAGAAAGACAAGGAAATCATGACGGTGTAAGGCCGTCTCCCACTGCATGCGCACTGGGCGCGGGCGGCGGGAAATCCGATTCATGCATATCAGTTCCACACTGGCGGTACCCGATACCGCCGACACGCCTCGGCACGTGGCCATCATCATGGACGGCAACGGTCGTTGGGCGACCGAGCGTCATCTGCCGCGCGTCGCCGGGCACAGCCGCGGCCTCGAGGCCGTGCGCGCCACGGTGGAAGCCGCGGCCCGCCGCGGTGTCGGTTATCTCACGCTGTTCGCCTTCAGCTCCGAAAACTGGCGTCGCCCGGCTGAGGAAGTCACGTTCCTGATGAAGCTGTTCATGACGGCACTGCGCCGCGAAGTGAGCAAGCTACACGAAAACGGCATCCGCCTGCGCGTGGTCGGCGATCTGGCGGCGTTCAGCCCGCGTATCCAGTTGCTGATTCGCGAGGCCGAGGCCAAGACGGCCAACAACCCCGGCCTCACCGTGACGATCCTCGCCAATTACGGCGGGCGCTGGGACATTCTCCAGGCCATGCGCGCGTTGCTGGCCGCGCAGCCCGGCATTGCGCCCGAAGCGATCACCGAGGAAACGCTCGCGCCGTACATGGCACTCGCCTATGCACCGGAACCGGATCTCTTCATCCGCACGGGCGGGGAGCAGCGCATCAGCAACTTCCTGTTGTGGCAGTTGGCGTATTCCGAGCTGTACTTCACCGAGCGCTACTGGCCCGATTTCGATGCCGCCGAGCTTGACCGCGCCTTTGCGTGGTATCGCAACCGCGAGCGCCGTTTCGGCCGCACCAGCGCCCAACTCGAAACCGATGTCCCCCCCGCGCTGTCCGCCGGAGCCTGACACATGCTGCTGACCCGCGTGGTTACCGCTGTCTGCCTGCTGATTGTCATCCTTCCCATTCTGTTTTTCGCGCCGCCCGCCGGGCTGGTCGGATTGGTGACGGTGTTCGCCGCCCTGGCCGCCTGGGAATGGGGCCGCCTCGTGCGTCTGCCGGGCAGTTGGGGCCCCCTGCTGTACGCCGTGGTCGTCGTTCTGCTGACGATCGCGTGGTACGACATTCCCGCCCGCGGCGATGTCCGCCTGCTGTTTTACGCAGACGTTGTCGCATGGCTCGTGGCGTGGATGCTGCTGGCGGGCGGTATTCGCGCGTTGCAAGGCGGGCGGCAGCTGGTGTTTGCGCTCCTTGGGATGGTGATCCTGCCGGCGTTTGTCCATGCAGTGAGTACGTTGCGTGCAGAGGGCATCGCGTTCTTGCTGTCGGTGGCCGTGCTGGTCTGGGCAGCCGATGTGGGTGCATATTTTGTCGGCAAGGCGGTGGGCCGCCGCAAGCTCGCGCCGAGCATCAGCCCGGGCAAGTCCTGGGAAGGGGCGATTGGGGGCGCCGTGCTGGTCGCGCTGATTGCCGCCGTGGCGGGCCTGACCCACTGGTTTGCGCCGACCTGGTTTTCGTATGAATTTGATCGGCGCGGCACCCTGGTCGCCCTGGTGCTGACGCTGCTTCTGGTGGCCGCGAGCATCGGCGGCGACCTGTTCGAATCGCTGCTCAAGCGCCAGGTCGGCATGAAGGACAGCAGCCGCCTGCTGCCCGGCCATGGCGGCGTGCTCGACCGGATCGACGCGCTGCTGCCGGTGTTCCCGCTCGCCGCGCTGCTGATTTCCTGAGGCGTCCGGACATGATTCGCCTGACAGTTCTTGGCGCCACTGGCTCCATCGGCGACAGCACGCTCGACGTGGTGCGCCGCCATCCGGACAAGTACCGCATTCTGGCGCTCACGGCCAACGCGCAGGCCGACAAGCTTGCCGCACTGTGCCGCGAGTTTCATCCGCAAATGGCCGTGCTCGGCTCGGTGGCGGCGGCGGACGCCTTGCGCGACCACCTGGGCGCCGATGCGGCCGGTATCGATATTCGGTCCGGCGCCGATGCCCTCGAGGCCGCCGCCGCCCACCCCGATTGCGATGCGGTGATGGCCGCCATCGTCGGTGCGGCGGGGCTGCGTCCGACGCTGGCGGCCGTGCGCGCCGGCAAGCGCGTGCTTCTAGCGAACAAGGAGGCGCTTGTGATGTCGGGCGCGCTGTTCATGGAGGCGGTGCGCCAGCATGGCGCCACCGTGCTCCCGATCGACAGCGAGCACAACGCGATCTTCCAGTGTCTTCCGCCGCAGGCGCCGCAGTTTGGGCGCGGGGTGTCGCGCATCGTGCTGACCGCCTCGGGTGGTCCATTCCGCACGCGCGACGTCGATACGCTCGCCGATGTGACGCCAGACCAGGCCTGTGCGCACCCGAACTGGGTCATGGGTCGCAAGATCTCCGTCGACTCCGCCACCATGATGAACAAGGGGCTGGAAGTGATCGAGGCGTACTGGCTCTTCGGTGTGCCGGTAGAGCGCCTGGAGGTCCTGATTCACCCGCAGAGCGTGATTCACTCGATGGTCGGGTACGACGACGGCTCGGTACTCGCGCAACTGGGCAACCCCGACATGCGCACGCCGATCGCGTACGGGCTGGCCTATCCCGAGCGCATTGACGCGGGCGTGCCGCTGCTCGACCTTGCGGCCACCGGCACGCTGACGTTCGAGGCGCCGGACCTGCGCCGCTTTCCCTGTCTGGCGCTTGCCTTTGATGCGCTACGTGCCGGCGGCACGGCGCCTGCTGTGCTGAACGCAGCCAACGAGGTGGCCGTTGAGGCATTTTTGCAGCGCCGCATCCGGTTCACCGACATCGCTGCCGTGGTGGCCGATACCCTGGGCCGTGCGTCCATCGTTCCAGCCGACTCGCTGGACACCGTTTTTGCCGCCGACGCCCAGGCGCGGGCCCACGCGCAGCACTACATCGGAACTGCCCGCGTGCAACTGCCGGCCGTCTGAAAGCGGGCGGTCAGAGCGAGCGGGTAACATAGCGGCTTTGCGCGGGGCGATCCTGCGCATGTCCTTCAGTGCATCCGGAGAAGGTTCTTGCAGACTGTTTTAGCCTTTGTCTTCGCGATCGCGGTACTGATCGTCATTCATGAACTGGGCCATTACAGCGTCGCGCGCCTGTGCGGCGTCAAGGTGCTGCGTTTTTCGGTCGGCTTCGGCAAGGTGCTCTTCCGCCGTGTCGGCCGGGGGCCCGACCGTACGGAATGGACGATCTGCGCCATTCCCCTGGGCGGCTACGTCAAGATGCTCGGCGAAGGCTCGCGCGATCCGGAGAAGGATCCGCCCATCCTGCCCGAAGACTTGCCGCGGACGTTCGATCATCAGCCCGTCTATAAGCGATTCGCCATCGTTGCCGCGGGGCCGCTCGCCAATTTCCTGTTGGCGATCGTCCTGTATGCGGCGCTGGCGTGGGTCGGCGCCGTGGAGCCGCTGCCCATCCTGGGCGCGCCGCCGCCCGGCAGCATTGCCGCGCAAGCCGATCTGCGGGCCAAGGACCGCGTGATTGCGGTCGGCACGGAAAGCGAGGCGCCCACGCCGGTCCGCAGCTGGAGCGACGTCCGCATGCGGTTGTACTCGGCCGGCATTGGCGGGCATGAGGCGGTGGTCGTGGTGCGCGGAACCGACGGCGCCGAGCGCACCGTCCGGCTGCAAGGCCTGCCGAGCGCCGCGCGCACGCCGCAGGCCGACGTAATCGACCAGACCGGTCTGCGCCTGCAAGGCGGCCCCGTGACGGTTGTCGATGTGCTGCCGGCCAGTGCGGCGGCCCGTGCCGGGTTGCAGGCCGGCGACCAGATCGTTCGCTTTGCCGGCGTGCCCGCAGACCAGGCGACCGACCTGATCCGCCAGATTCGCGCCATGCCCGAGCAGAATGCGTCGATCGATATCCTGCGCAATGGTGAGCCGATGACGCTGCCGGTGCGTCCGGATGCCAGCGCAGACCCGAAGAACCCGAATGGTCCGAGGCTCGGCAAGCTTGGCGCGCAACTGAATCAGAAGGTCGAAACGGCCCTGATCCGCGACGAGCCGGGCGCCGCATTCGCGCATGCCGTGCGTGAGGTTTGGCAGACTTCCGTGCTGTCGCTGCAGGTGCTGGGCAAGATGATCGTGGGGCAGGCGTCGCTGCAGAACCTGAGTGGCCCGATTACGGTGGCCGACTTTGCAGGCAAGGCGGCAAGCCTTGGCTGGCAGACGTTTGTGAGCTTTCTGGCGTTGATCAGCGTCAGCCTCGGCGTCCTGAACTTATTGCCCGTTCCGGTATTGGATGGGGGGCATTTGCTGTATTATTGCGTGGAATTTTTGACAGGCCGACCCGTGCCGGAATCCTGGCAAGCAGTCCTTCAGAAGATCGGCGTCGCCTGCATCCTGCTTCTCACTTCGCTCGCCTTGTACAACGATCTGAGTCGGTTATTCCTGACTCGAGGCTAGACGTGTTGCAAGCCTCATCGTTGCCACAGGCGTGAGCGGGCAACCCAGCGTTTCGAAAACACTCAGAAGTGGATTCCCAACCGGATCCAATTAGGGGATTAGATTGATCAGACAACATCGCTTCCCGCTCAGCGTGCTGGCGGCTTCCGTGCTGACCGTTACTGCCGGTCAGGCTCATGCAGTGGAGCCGTTCGTCGTCAAGGACATTCGCGTGGAGGGGGTACAGCGCGTCGAGCCGGGTACCGTGTTCGGCTATCTGCCCGTGAAGGTGGGTGAGACCTTCACCGACGACAAGGGCGCAGAATCGATCCGCGCGCTCTACAACACCGGCTTCTTCAAGGATGTGCAGATCCGCGCTGAGGGCAACGTGCTCGTGGTCCGCGTGGAAGAGCGCCCGGCCATCTCGCAGCTCGAATTCATCGGCTTCAAGGAGTTCGACAAGGAAGCGCTGCGCCGCACGCTGCGCGGCGTGGGCGTGGCCGAGGCCCGCTACTACGATAAGTCCCTGATCGATCGCGCCGAGCAGGAAATCAAGCGTCAGTACGTTTCGCGCGGCTACTACGCCGCCGAAGTGTCGACCACCGTCACGCCGGTCGATGCGAACCGTGTGTCGATCACGTTCACCGTGGACGAAGGCCCGACGGCCAAGATCCGCCAGATCAACATCGTCGGCAACAAGGCCTTCTCCGAAGGGGACCTGCGCGACGAGATGCAGCTTTCCACACCGAACTGGCTGTCGTGGTACACCAAGAACGATCTGTACTCGAAGCAGAAGCTCACGGCTGACCTGGAGGCGCTGCGTTCGTTCTACCTCGATCGCGGCTATCTCGAATTCGCCATTGAGTCGACCCAGGTTTCCATCACGCCGGACAAGAAGGACATCTACCTGACGCTGAACATCCACGAGGGTGAGCAGTACAAGGTGTCCGACATCAAGCTGACCGGCGAGCTGCTGGGCAAGCAGCCCGAAATGGAGAAGCTCATCAAGCTCAAGCAGGGCGACGTGTTCTCGTCGGCCAAGCTGTCGTCGACGACCAAGGCGATCACCGACCTGCTCGGCACGTACGGCTACGCGTTTGCGACCATCAACCCGCAGCCGCAGATCAACCAGAAGGACCGCACGGTTGCGCTGACGCTGGTGGTCGATCCGGGCCGTCGCGTGTACGTGCGCCGCGTCAACGTGGTCGGCAACAGCAAGACGCGCGACGAAGTCGTGCGCCGCGAAATGCGCCAGATGGAAGCCTCGTGGTTTGACGGCGAAAAGCTGCAACTCTCGCAGAACCGCATCAACCGCACGGGGTACTTCACCGACGCGAACATCACCACCGAGGACGTGCCGGGCACGGCCGACCAGGTCGATGTGAACGTCAACGTGACCGAGAAGCCGACCGGCCAGATCAACCTGGGTGTGGGCTTCTCGTCGACCGACAAGCTGGTGCTGTCGGCAGGTATCCGCCAGGACAACGTGTTCGGCTCCGGTACCAGCCTCGGCCTGGATGTGAACACGTCCAAGTCGAACCGCACGATTGCCGTCACGCAATACGATCCGTACTTCACAGTGGATGGCATCAGCCGCTCGACCGAGCTGTACTACCGCACGTACCGCCCGCTGTACTACACGGGTGACCAGGACTACCGCGTCGTCCAGCAGGGCGGCAACGTCAAGTTTGGTGTGCCGTTCTCGGAAACCGATACGGTCTTCTTCGGTATCGGCTACGAGCGCACGACCATCGACGTGACGGCCAACACGCCGCTGGCCTATCAGAACTACGTTGCCAAGAACGGCCGCATCACGAACAACTTCCCGATCACGATCGGCTGGTCGAAGGACCAGCGCGACAGTGCCCTGGTGCCGACGCGCGGCCGCTATCAGCAGGCCAACCTGGAATTCGGCATTCCGGGCGGCGATCTGCAGTACTACCGTGCGTACTACCAGCACCAGTACTTCTATCCGCTGTCGAAGTCGTTCACGATGGCGTTCAACAACGAAATCGGTTACGGCCACGGCTACGGCAAGAGCGACTTCCCGGTCTTCAAGAACTACTACGCCGGCGGTATCGGCTCGGTGCGCGGCTATGAAACCAGCACGCTCGGCCCGCGCGACGCCAACGGCGTGGCCATCGGTGGCGCGAGCAAGTTCGTCGGCAACATCGAGTTCATCTTCCCGCTGCCGGGTTCGGGCGTTGACCGTACCGTTCGCCTGTTCACGTTCTTCGACTACGGTAACGTGTTTGCAGAAGGCCAACCGTACAAGTTCAGCGAGATGCGGTATTCGACAGGCTTCGGGTTGTCGTGGCTCTCGCCGATCGGTCCGCTGAAGATCAGCATGGGCTTCCCGCTCAAGCGCAAGACCGAAGATCAAACGCAACGCTTCCAGTTCCAGATCGGGACTGCATTCTAATGACCGCATTCATCATGAAATCCACGCGCATCACGTTGTCCCGCATGGGCGTGTCCGCTGCATTTGTCGCGCTGGCTGCTGCCGGTGTTGCGTCGCCTGCCGCGGCGCAGGAAGCCCGCATCGCTGCCGTCAATTCGGAGCGCATCCTGCGCGATTCGCAGCCGGCCAAGGCGGCCCAGTCCAAGCTGGAAGCCGAGTTCGCCAAGCGCGACCGCGAACTGCAGGACATGGCCTCCAAACTCAAGGCCATGTCGGACAAGCTCGACAAGGATTCCGCCGTGCTGGCCGATTCCGACCGGACGCGCCGTCAGCGTGAGCTGTCGGACCTCGACCGTGACTTCCAGCGCAAGCAGCGCGAGTTCCGTGAAGACCTGAACCAGCGTCGCAACGAAGAGCTGGCCCAGGTGCTCGAGCGCGCCAACCGCGTCATCCGGTCGATCGCTGAACAGCGCAAGTACGACCTGATCGTGCAGGAAGCCGTGTACGTCAATCCCCGCATCGACATCACCGACGATGTGCTGAAGGCCCTGAACACTTCGCAATCGGCGAAATGAGGTTGTTCCCATGTCGTTTTCGCTTGGTGAGCTTGCCGCGTCGCTCGGCGCGACCGTCCAGGGTGACGCTGGCCTGATCGTCAAGTCGATCGCGCCGCTCGATCAGGCGGGCGCCGATCAGCTCGCTTTTCTTTCCAATCCGCTGTACCTCAACCAGGCCGTGAGTTCGGGCGCGGGCGCGATCATTGTGTCGGCCCGTGATCTGGAGACGCTCGAAAGCCAGGGGCACGTTGCCGGCCGGAACTGGCTGGTGGCCGCCAACCCGTATGCTGCATTTGCGCGCGTGGCGCAGCGCTTTGTTGCGCTGTCGGCGCGGCCCGTTGCGCCCGGCATTCACCCGAGCGCGAGCGTGGGCGAGGGTGCTGTGGTGCCTGCGTCGTGCTCGATCGGGCCGAACGTCATCATCGAAGCCGGCGCGGTGCTGGGCGAACGCGTGCGAATCGTCGGCAACAGCTTTGTGGGTGCGGGTGCGTGCATCGGCGATGACTCGCTCATTTACGCCAACGTTTCGATCTACCACGGCTGCGTGATCGGCGCGCGATGCATCGTGCATAGCGGCGCCGTGATCGGCGCAGACGGCTTTGGCTTTGCACCGGACTTTGGGCCGCAGGGCGGCGAGTGGGTGAAGATTCCGCAGATGGGCCGGGCCGTCATTGGAGACGACGTCGAGATCGGCGCGAACACCGCCATCGACCGCGGCGCCATGGCCGACACGGTGGTCGAACAGGGCTGCAAGATCGATAACCAGGTGCAGATCGCGCACAACGTGCATGTGGGCGCCTATACCGTCATCGCCGGTTGTGCCGCCATCTCGGGCAGCACCAAGATCGGGCGCTACTGCATCATCGGCGGCGCGGCCAATTTTGCCGGCCACCTGACGATTGCCGATCGCGTGACGGTGTCGGGCGGCACGTCCATCACCAAGTCCATCACCAAACCCGGTGGCCACTTCACCAGCGTCTTCCCGTTCATGCCGCATGGCGACTGGGAGCGCAACGCGGCCATCGTTCGAGGCCTGACGCGCATGCGCGAACGGTTGCAACAACTGGAACAGCAGGTCAAGGACCTGCGACAAGAATCATGACCGAAGCATCTAACGCGACGACGAGCCTCGTCAGCGATTTCAACATCAAGAAAATTCTGGACCTGCTGCCGCATCGTTATCCGATGCTGCTGGTGGATCGCGTGGTGGAGCTCGAGGCCGGCAAGCGCATCAAGGCCATCAAGAACGTGACGTTCAACGAGCCGTTCTTCAATGGCCACTTTCCGGGGCATCCGGTCATGCCAGGCGTGCTGATCCTGGAAGCGCTCGCGCAGACCGCTGCGCTGCTGACGTTTGGCGATCCGGATCATAAGCGCCAGGAGAACGATCTGTACCTGTTCACGGCCATCGACGCCGCCCGCTTCAAGCGTCAGGTTGTGCCGGGCGACCAGCTTTCCCTGAACGCCGAAGTGCTGCGCGGCAAGCGCGGCTTCTGGAAGTTCAAGGTGTTCGCCATGGTGGACGGTGAGCTTGCGGCGGAGGCCGAGATCATGTGCGCCATCATCAAGGACGAACCGAAGGGTGAGGCATGAGCGCCACCAAGATCCATCCGACCGCGCAGATCGACCCCAAGGCTGAGCTCGACTCGAGCGTGGAAGTCGGGGCCTTCACGGTCGTGGGGCCGAACGTGCGTATCGGCGCGGGCACGCGCATCGGCCACCACACGGTGGTGGAGGGGTACACGACGCTCGGCCGCGACAACAGCATCGGGCACTTCGCGTCCGTGGGCGGCCGCCCGCAGGACATGAAATATCGCGATGAGCCGACGCAGCTCATCGTGGGCGATCGCAACACCATCCGCGAGTTCACCACGATCCACACTGGCACTGCGCAGGATGCGGGCATCACGTCCATCGGCGATGACAACTGGATCATGGCCTACGTGCACATCGCACACGATTGCCGCGTCGGCAACCACACCGTGTTCTCCAGCAACGCGCAGATTGCCGGCCACGTGGAAGTGGGCGACTGGGCGATCCTGGGCGGCATGTCCGGCGTGCACCAGTTCGTGCGGATTGGCGCCCACGCCATGCTCGGTGGCGCCTCTGCGCTCGTGCAGGACGTCCCGCCATTCGTGATCGCCGCGAGCGACAAGGGCGGCAACAAGGCCGCCCCGCACGGCATCAACGTGGAAGGCCTGCGTCGCCGCGGCTTCACGGCGGAACAGATCACCGGCCTGCGCCAGGCGTACAAGCTGCTCTACAAGAGCGATCTGAGCTTCGACCAGGCCAAGGCCGAAATTGCCGCGCAGATGGCCCAGGCAAGCGATGCCCCGACCCGCGAGGCGCTCAGCACGTTTGCCGACTTCATTGCCGCGACCAAGCGCGGCATCGTGCGTTGACCGAGCCGACCGCGCCGGTGCGCCGCATCGGCATGGTGGCCGGCGAAGCGTCCGGCGATCTGCTGGCCTCGCTGCTGCTCAAGGGGCTGCATGCGCAGCTGCCCGCCGACATCGCCTACCGCGGCATCGGCGGGGCACGCATGGCCGAGCAGGGCTTTCAGTCGAACTGGCCGATGCACAAGCTGTCGGTCAACGGCTATGTGGAGGTGCTCGGCCAGTTGCGCGAGATCCTGGCGATCCGCAAGGAGCTCAAGCAGGACCTGCTGGCCAAGCCGCCGCTGGCCTTCATCGGCGTCGACGCGCCGGACTTCAATTTCAACGTCGAGATCGCGATGCGGCAGGCGGGTGTGCCGGTGGTGCACTTCGTGAGCCCGTCGATCTGGGCGTGGCGCGCGGGCCGCATCAAGACGATCGCCAAGGCGGTCGACCACATCCTGTGCCTGTTCCCGTTCGAGCCAGAGATCTATGCCAAGGCCGGGATTCCGGCCACCTATGTCGGGCATCCGCTGGCCGACGAGATCCCGCTTGTGCCGGACGTGGAAGGCGCCCGCACGCGCCTGGGGCTGCCGCTGGGCCGCAAGGTCGTTGCCGTGCTTCCGGGCAGCCGCAATTCCGAGGTGAAGCATCTCGGGCCGACCCTGTTTGCCGCCATGGCCCGCATGCAGCTGGTGGAGCCGGACCTCGCATTCGTGCTGCCGGCGGCCAATGCCATGCTGCGGGAGCGCATCGATGCGTTGCGTGCCCAGCATCCGGGCCTGCACCTGTGGGTGGTGGACGGCCAGTCACATGCAGCGATGGAGGCGGCCGATGTCATCCTGCTGGCCAGCGGCACGGCCACGCTCGAAGCCGCGCTGTACAAGAAGCCCATGGTCATCACTTACAAGGTGCCCTGGCTCACGGCGCAGATCATGAAGCGCAAGGGCTATCTGCCCTACGTGGGCCTGCCGAACATTCTCTCGGGCCGCTTCGTCGTGCCGGAGTTGCTGCAGGATGACGCGACGCCCCAGGCGCTCGCGCGCGAGACGCTGCTGCAGCTGAGCGACCACGCCAACGCCACGTTCCTGCGCGAGCACTTCACGCAGATGCACCTGACGCTCAAGCAGAACATGGCGGAGATCGGCGCGAAGGTCGTGGTCGATCTGCTGCGCAGCCGCGGCAGGCTCTGACACCATGGCTGGACGCAATCCCGATCCTGCGCAACTGGGTCTGCCGCTCGTGCAAGCGCCGGCGGGCAAGCGCGTGCGCCGCATCCTCTGCGGCGTGGACGAGGCCGGGCGCGGGCCGCTCGCCGGGCCCGTGACGGCCGCTGCGGTGATCCTCAACCCCCGCAAGCCCATCAAGGGCCTGGCCGATTCCAAGATCCTCACCGCCAAGAAGCGCGAGGCGCTGTACGAAGAGATCGTCGAGAAAGCCGTGGCCTGGCACGTCGCCGAAGCCACCGTTGAAGAAATCGACCGCATCAACATCCTGCACGCCACGATGCTCGCGATGCAGCGCGCCGTGCAGGGCGTGGCCGCTCAAGGCGCGCTGCCCGACCTCGTGCAGGTGGACGGTAACCGCTGCCCTCAGGTGGCGTTTGCCGTGGAGGCCGTCGTCAAGGGCGATGCGCTGGTGCCGGCCATCTCGGCGGCGTCCATCCTGGCCAAGGTCACGCGCGACCGGCAACTGGCCGCGCTGCATGTCGAATTCCCGCACTATGGTTTCGACGTCCATGCCGGCTACGGCACTCCACAACACCTCGCGGCAATCGACTTGCATGGCGTGACGCCGCATCATCGCCGCTCGTTCGCACCTGTGCGCCGCGCGCTGGAAGGCCTCACGGTGATGACCGCCGAAGCCGCCGCGGCCCAAAGCGCATGGGACGACTGACATTGGGCCCGATCATTCCGTGAAGCACATCACCTCCCGCGACAACGCGGTGTTCAAGCACCTCAAGGCGCTGTCGGGTTCCACGCAGCAGCGCCGGCGCGCCGGGCAGTCCATGCTCGATGGCGTGCATCTCGTCGCGGCCTATCTCGATGCCGGGTTCATACCGCAGCAGTGCCTCGTCTCTGAACGGCACCTGGCCCATCCCGAGGTCGCGCCACTGCTGGATCGCGTCGATCCGCAGACGATCATTCTGCTGGCCGACCCGTTGTTCAGCCAACTCACGACGGTCGTGAACGGGGTCGACGTGATGGCCCTGATCGACACCCCGGAAGGGCGCCTGCCGCATGTCATCGATGCCGACTGCGTGATCCTCGATGGCATCCAGGACGCCGGTAACGTGGGCTCGATCCTGCGCTGCGCCGCCGCCTCGGGTGTGCGCGACGTCTTCATGACGGCAGGCTGTGCCTTTGCGTGGTCCGCCAAGACGCTGCGCGCGGCAATGGGCGCGCATTTCCATCTCAATATCGTTGAGCACTGCACGTTCGAGAGCGTGAAGTCGCGCCTGCAAGTGCCGTTGCTGGCGACGTCCTCGCACGCCAGGCAGGCGGTGTTCGATGTACGGCTCGATACGCCCGTTGGCTGGGTGTTCGGCAATGAAGGCGCAGGCGTGTCGGACGTCTGGCTTTCCGCGGTGACCACTCCCGTCGTGATTCCTCAGCCGGGCGGGATGGAATCCCTGAACGTGGCTGCCGCGGCAGCCATCTGCCTGTTCGAGGCTGTGCGCCAACGTCGGGCGCGTTAGGGCGCCATTTTTCTGCCGACTGTCCATCACACGGTGTTTTCAAACGCCAAAACCTGCATTGACTTTGCCATTGAGTAATGGAACATTGGTGGCGGCACCGTTGAGCGCCCCAGATAACCAGACTCAAGGAGACCGCCATGCCGACCCCCACGCTGGCGCACGTCAATATGGACGAACTGGCGCAATTCCGCGAAATCCAGCAGCTTGCCTACCAGTGCGTCGAGGCCGTCGGAGCCATGCTTCGCCCGGGCATGACGGAAAAGGATGCTGCCAAGCTGCTCACCGAATGGCTTGGCGATCGCGGCGTACACGACTGGCTGCACAAGCCGTTTGCCTGGTTTGGTGATCGCACGGCGTTCCAGGGTTTTTCGGGCCTTGCTCACTTGGGCGGTTTCAATCTGGCGTTCTTTCCATCGTCGCGGCGGCTGGAAGAGAACATGCCCGTCATCCTCGACGTGGCGCCGGTGCGCAATGGCGTGATTGCCGATGTCGGCTACGCCATGTGCCTCGGGGAGAACGCCATCCTCGAGCAACTGCAGGACGACCTGATGGCGCACCGCGAACGCATCGTGCGGCTGGTCCGCGAGCGGCGCTCGATGGCGGATGTGGCACGTGCGGTGGACCAGCTCTGCATGAAGCAGGGCGTGGAACCGCGCCACAAGGCGTATCCGTTCAAGGTGCTCGCGCATCGCGTGGCAAAGCTGCAGAGGCCGTCCACGCCGCGCTTCGTGGCGCGGTTCGGGCTGAACGCCACGCGCAACCTGATGCTCGAGCAGGTGCGCAGCGGCAAGCAGGAGGGGTGGTCGCCGCTGTGGTCGATCGACCGGCGCTCGGAACATGCACCGGTGCCCGGCCTGTGGGCGGTCGAGCCTCACCTGGGCTTCCACGGCGTTGGCGCCAAGTTCGAGGAGCTGCTCGTCATTACGGAGGACGATGCGTATTGGCTCGACGACGACCTGCCGCACGTGCGCCGCTGGCAGCAGCGCCAGATGACACAACAGCGCGCGGCCTGACGGCGCCGGAGGTTTCCGATGCAGACGCTTCTCGAAGAGGCCCCGCTGGCGCTGTTCGAGCCGGCCGCGGCGTTCCCGCGCGCCGAGCGCACCGTGCACTCCGGCGACGTCACGCTGGCCGTCAAAACGTGGGGCGACCCGGCGCGCCCGACCGTCGTGCTCGTCCACGGCTATCCCGACAACAGCGAGGTCTGGCACGACATGGCACCGCTGCTCGCGCGCGACTACTACGTCATCGCCTACGACGTGCGCGGCGCAGGGCGATCGAGCGCACCCAGGGGGATGCGCCACTACACCTTCGCGCGGCTCACCGGGGACTTCATCGCTGTCATCGATACACTGAGCCCGGGCAAGGCCGTCCACCTCATCGCGCATGACTGGGGCTCGATCCAGTCGTGGGAATTCGTGACGGAGGAACGCCTGCGCGGGCGCATCGCGTCGTACACGTCGTGCTCGGGACCGTGCCTCGACCACGTCGGGCATTGGATGCGCGCGCGGCTGCTGCGGCCGACGCCGGCGTCGCTGGGCAAGATGCTGGGGCAGCTCGTGCGCTCGTGGTACGTGCTGCTGTTCCACCTGCCGATCGTGCCGGAGCTGAGCTGGCGCCTGTGGCTGGGCCGCGCCTGGCCACGCGTGCTTCGCCGCGTGGAGAAGACCGCCATCACGCCGCGCGCGACACAGACGGCAGACGGCGTGAACGGAGTGTCGCTGTATCGCGCCAACTTCATCCGCAGCCTGTTTGCGCCGCGCAAGCGTGTCGCACACGCGCCGGTGCAGGTCATCGTGCCGACGCTGGACAAGTACGTCAGCCCAGCGTTGTCGGAAGACCTGTCGCGCTGGGCGCCGCAGTATTGGCGGCGGGAGGTCGTTGCGGGGCACTGGCTGCCCGTTACGCACGCGGGGCGCATGGCCGAGCTGGCGCGCGAGCTGATCGACCACATCGAAGGCGCGCCGGAGCCCGAAGCGCTGCAGCGCGCCCGCCAACATGGCGACCGCAGGCCACTCGCGGGCAAGCTGGCCGTCATCACGGGGGCGGGCAGCGGCATCGGCCGGTGTGCGGCGCTCGAGTTTGCCGAGCAGGGCGCAGCCATTGTCGCCGTCGACATCCGGGCCGAAGACGCCGAGCGCACCGCCACGCTGGTCCGGCTCAGCGGCGGCGTGGCGTGGGCGCGCGCCGCCGACGTCGGCAGCGCGGAGCAGATGGAGGCGCTGGTCGAGTGGGTCGGCAAGGCGCTTGGCGGCGCGGACATCGTCGTCAACAACGCGGGCATCGGCATGGCCGGCGGCATTGTCGACACCACCGAGGGCGATTGGCAACGCGTCCTGCATGTGAACGTGTGGGGCGTGATCCACGGCGCACGGCTGTTCGCGCGGCAGATGGTCGAGCGTGGGCAGGGCGGGCACATCCTGAATACCGCCTCGGCCGCGTCGTTTGCTCCGTCGCGCGATCTCGCGGCCTATGCGACGACGAAAGCCGCAGTGCTGATGCTGTCCGAATGCATGCGGGGCGAGCTCGCCGGGCACGGCATCGGCGTTTCGGCCATCTGCCCGGGTTTTGCGCAGACCGGGATCATGGCCTCGACCGTCTATGCCGGTGCCACCGTGGCGCGGCAGGCGCAATTGCGCGCCCGCGCAACCCGGCTCTACCAGCTGCGCGGCCTGAAACCCGAAATGGTCGCCAAAGCGATGCTGCGCGCGGTGCTGCGCAACCAGCCCGTCGTCACGATCGGCATCGAGGCGCATGCATCGCGCTTGATCTCCCGCTATGCGCCATGGCTCGGCAGGCTGATCGCGCGTGTGAGCATCACCGGTGATTGAGTGCGGCGAACGAGAACGACAGGAGACCCGCCATGACCGCGCCCGACTATTACATCAAGGCCCGCCACGTCCGCTTCGACTGGGCGAACACGCCCATCCAGTGGATTCCCGGCGACCCGTCCAGCACGCACATCATCAACATCCTCAACCTGCTGTTTCCCGCTGGGGAGTTGTGGTTCTGCCGCGTCTACAACAAGGCCCTGCCGTTGATTGCCGACACGAAGCTGCGCGCCGACGCGGAGGGCTTCCTGCGGCCGGAGGCCGTCCATTCGCGCTCGCATGGCGGTGTGCTTGCGCATTACTACAAGGACCACGGCATTGACACGCAACCCTTCACGCAACGGCTGGACTGGCTGTTCTCGAAGGTGCTCGGCGAACGGCCGCTCGGCCTGAGGATCGGCCACACCCGTTTCTGGTTGCGACAGCAGCTCGGCATCATCGCCGCGCTGGAGCACTTCTTCGGCTATCTCGGTAACTGGGTGCTCAACGCAAAGGGGCTGGATGCCGCCCACGCCGATCCGGTCATGCTCGACCTCCTGCGCTGGCACGGCGCCGAGGAAGTCGAGCACCGCACCGTGGCGTTCGACATCTTCCGCCACATGGGTGGGACGTACGCCGAGCGCTGCTTCCACATGCTGACCACGATCCTGCTGTTGCTGTATTTCCTCGTCACGGGCTTCCGCTTCATGTACAAGCGCGATCCGGGCGCGGGGCGCTTTCCCGGCTTCATCCGCGGATGGTGGCACGGCTCGCGGCGAGGCTGCCTGCCGTCGTTCTGGAAGATGCTGGGGGCGGCGCTGCGCTATTTCCGGCCGAGCTACACGCCGCATCACGAGGGCTCCACCGAGCAGGCACTGGCATATCTGGCGAGCTCGCCCGCGGCGCAAGCCGCTGCCCACGGTGGCAACTGGGTGCGCAACGGAGCCTGACCGGGCGCCGCAAAAGCAAAACGGCCGGTGCAATGCCGGCCGTCTTCCTCGGGAACGTCGCGTTCAGTAGTTGTTGTGCTCCATCTTGATGTCCTGCAGGATCGTCGTGGCAATTTCCTCGATGGACTTGTGCGTCGACGACAGCCACTTGATCCCCTCGCGCCGCATCAACGATTCCGCCTCGTTCACTTCATAGCGGCAGTTTTCCAGGGCCGCATATTTGCTGCCTGGGCGACGTTCGTTCCGGATTTCGGACAGGCGCTGCGGATCGATGGACAGGCCGAAGATCTTGCTCTTGTAGTCGTACAGCACCGAGGGCAGCTTGCCGCGCTCGAAATCGTCCGGGATGAGCGGGTAGTTGGCCGACTTCACGCCGTATTGCATCGCCAGGTAGAGGCTCGTCGGCGTCTTGCCGCTGCGCGAGACCCCCACCAGGATCACATCGGCCTCCGCCAGGTTCTTGTGTGACTGACCGTCATCGTGCGCAAGTGAAAAGTTGATTGCCTCGATGCGGTTCTTGTACGCCTCGGTATCGGCGTTCTGGTGGAAGCGGCCGATGGCGTGGGTCGACTTCAGGCCGAGTTCCTTCTCGAGCGGCTCGATGAAGGTCTGGAACATGTCCAGGATGGTGGCCTTGGCCCGATGGACGATCTCGTTGGCCTCCGCATCCACCAGCGTGGTGAAGACGATCGGCTTCACCCCTTCGGCGTGGAACGCCTCGTTGATCTTGGCGACTGCAACATGCGCCTTGTCGATCGTGTCGACAAACGGAATCCGCACCTGGCGGAACTTCATTTCAAACTGGGCCAGGATCGAATGGCTGAAGGTCTCAGCGGTGATCCCGGTGCCATCCGACACGATGAACACGGTGCGGACGGGCGCGCGGGCGGCAGCGGGGGTGCCAGATGAGGCGGCGAGGTCAGTCATTGAAAACGAGGGGTTTTTCCAGCACGCCGGCAGGAATTCGTGCTGCGGCACGGTAGAATAGCGGCGATCGTTTAGCTAAGCAATTCGGGTCCATCGGGCGCCAGACAATGCCAGAGCGGCCGTCGCGGCGTCGCTGCGGATGGCTTAGCCAAGCGATTCGTGCGGCCAGACGACAAGAACAAAGCCCGCGCGCATCCGACCGGTTTTTCACTTAGTTTAGGGGCTTGTATGACTAACCTGTCGCAAGACGGCGCCTATGTGCTGCCGTTCGAGCAATTGCGGATGACCGATGTCGAGGTCGTTGGCGGTAAGAACGCTTCGCTGGGCGAGATGATCTCCCAGCTGGACAGCGCCGGTGTGCGCGTTCCGGGCGGTTTTGCCACCACGGCGCTGGCGTTCCGCGATTTCCTTGCACACAACAACCTGACCGAGCGCATCTCCCAGCGCCTGGCCAGCCTCGACGTCGATGACGTCAAGGCGCTGGCCGCCGCCGGCAAGGAGATCCGCGAGTGGGTCGCCACCGCGCCGTTCCAGCCGCGCCTGGAGCAGGAGATCCGCGAGCACTACGAGCGCGTGTCCAAGCGCGAAGGTGCCGAGGCCTCCTTCGCGGTGCGTTCGTCCGCCACCGCCGAGGACTTGCCCGACGCGTCGTTCGCTGGCCAGCAGGAGAGCTATCTCAACGTGCTCGGTATCGACGATGTGCTCGACAAGATCAAGCACGTCTTCGCCTCGCTGTACAACGATCGCGCGATTTCGTACCGCGTCCACAAGGGCTTCGCCCACGACGTGGTGGCACTGTCGGCCGGTATCCAGCGCATGGTGCGTTCCGATTGCGGCGCTTCGGGCGTGATGTTCACGATCGATACCGAATCGGGTTTCCAGGATGTCGTTTTCATCACCTCCAGCTACGGCCTGGGCGAAACGGTGGTGCAGGGCGCCGTGAACCCGGACGAGTTCTACGTCTTCAAGCCGACGCTGGCGGCGGGCAAGTACCCGATCATCCGCCGCTCGATCGGCTCCAAGCTGATCAAGATGGAATTCACCGCGCCAGGCGAAGCCGGTCGTGTGAAGACCGTCGACGTGCCGGGTGAGCTGCGCAACCGCTACTCGATCACCGACGACGACGTAACGGAGCTGGCCAAGTACGCCGTCATCATCGAGAAGCACTACGGCCGCCCGATGGACATCGAGTGGGGCAAGGACGGCAAGGACGGCAAGATCTACATTCTGCAGGCCCGCCCCGAGACCGTGAAGAGCCAGGCTGCCGGCAAGGTCGAGCAGCGCTTCCGCCTAAAGGGTTCGGCACCGGTGCTCACCACCGGCCGCGCCATTGGCCAGAAGATCGGCACGGGCCCGGTGCGCGTGATCAACGATCCGGCCGAGATGGAACGCGTGCAGCCGGGCGACGTGCTCGTCGCCGACATGACCGACCCGAACTGGGAGCCGGTGATGAAGCGCGCCTCCGCCATCGTCACGAACCGTGGCGGCCGTACGTGCCACGCAGCCATCATCGCGCGTGAACTCGGCGTGCCGGCCGTGGTCGGCTGCGGCGATGCCACCGACGTGCTGAAGGACGGCACGCTGGTGACCGTTTCCTGCGCCGAAGGCGACGAAGGCAAGATCTACGACGGCCTGCTGGAAACCGAAGTGACCGAAGTGCAGCGGGGCGAAATGCCCACGATCAGCACGAAGATCATGATGAACGTCGGCAACCCGCAGCTGGCGTTCGATTTTTGCCAGATCCCGAATGGCGGCGTGGGCCTGGCCCGTCTGGAATTCATCATCAACAACAACATCGGCGTCCACCCGAAGGCGATTCTCGACTATCCCCAGGTCGACAGCGACCTGAAGAAGGCCGTGGAAAGCGTGGCCCGCGGCCATGCCAGCCCGCGCGCGTTCTACGTCGACAAGCTGGCCGAGGGCGTGGCGACGATTGCCGCCGCGTTCTATCCGAAGCCCGTCATCGTGCGCCTGTCGGACTTCAAGTCCAATGAGTACAAGAAGCTGATCGGCGGTTCGCGCTACGAGCCGGACGAAGAAAACCCGATGCTGGGCTTCCGTGGCGCCTCGCGCTACATCGCCGAGGACTTTGCCGAAGCGTTCGAGATGGAATGCCGCGCCATGAAGCGCGTGCGCGACGAGATGGGCCTGACCAACGTCGAGGTGATGGTCCCGTTTGTGCGCACGCTCGGCCAGGCCGAGAAGGTTGTCGAGCTGCTGGCCAAGTACGGCCTGAAGCGCGGCGAGAACGGCCTGCGCCTGATCATGATGTGCGAAGTGCCGTCCAACGCGATCCTGGCCGAGCAGTTCCTGCAGTACTTCGACGGCTTCTCGATCGGTTCGAACGACCTGACGCAGCTCACGCTGGGCCTGGACCGGGACTCCGGCATGGAGCTGCTGGCCAAGGATTTCGATGAGCGCGATCCGGCGGTCAAGTTCATGCTGCAGCGCGCGATCTCCACGGCGCTGTCGATGAACAAGTACGTCGGCATCTGCGGTCAGGGCCCGTCCGATCATCCGGATTTTGCCGAGTGGCTGGCCAAGGAAGGCATCTCGTCGATCTCGCTGAACCCGGATTCGGTGATCGAAACCTGGCAGAAGCTGGGCTCGGCCTGAGCTAGAGTGTTGTAAGACAAGGTGCGTATCCTTCGGGGTGCGCGCCAACAAGAACGCGAAGTGCCCGGCAGCGCGAGATGCTGGCGGGGGCCGAGCGACATGCCCCCGCAGACGTGCAGCGTCGCGGGGGCTTTTTTCTGGGATTCAGGGAGAGGGAGTATGTCGGCTCAGACCGTCTGGTTCGTGCTTGCCGTGCTGCTCGTCATCGGCGAGCTGATGACGGGGACGTTCTATCTGCTGATGGTCGCGATGGGCCTGGTGGCTGGCGGCCTGGCGGCGCTGTCCGGCCTGGCATTCCCCGCCCAGGCCGTGGTCGCGGCAATCGTCGCGGTGTTCGGCATCGTGGCGTTGCGGCGGTCCCGCTACGGCCGCATCCCGCGCGAAGATGCCGCTCGCAACCGCAACGTCAATCTGGATATCGGCGAGCTGCTGCGGGTCGATGCGTGGTCGCCCGAGCGCCGCGCGCGCGTGCAATACCGCGGTGCCGCCTGGGACGTTGAGTTGGCACCCGATGCAGCGGCGTCGGCCGGTGAATTCCGCATTGTTGAAGTCCGCGGCAACGTGCTTGTCGTTGCCCCCAAATAACAACCCACACGCCCAACCACGGAGGTTCTATGTTCGAGCTGGGGACTCGCGATCATCGTCCTGTTTGCGGCCATTGTGCTCATCGCGCAGGGCATCAAGATCGTGCCGCAGCAGCACGCCTGGATTCTGGAGCGCCTGGGCAAGTACCACGCAACGCTGTCGCCGGGGCTCAATATCGTGCTGCCGTTTGTCGACCGGGTCGCCTACAAGCACGTGCTCAAGGAAATCCCGCTCGACGTGCCGAGCCAGATCTGCATCACCAAGGACAACACGCAACTGCAGGTGGACGGCATCCTGTACTTCCAGGTGACCGACCCGATGCGGGCCTCGTACGGTTCGAGCAATTTCGTGATCGCTATCACGCAGCTCGCGCAGACGACCCTGCGCTCCGTGGTCGGCAAGCTCGAGCTCGACAAGACGTTCGAGGAGCGCGATTTCATCAATCACAGCGTGGTCAACGCGCTGGACGAGGCGGCCTCGAACTGGGGCGTGAAGGTGCTGCGCTATGAGATCAAGGATCTGACGCCGCCGAAGGAGATCCTGCACGCCATGCAGGCGCAGATCACGGCGGAGCGCGAAAAGCGTGCGCTGATCGCGGCATCGGAAGGGAAGCGCCAGGAGCAGATCAACCTGGCGTCCGGCGCGCGCGAGGCCGCGATCCAGAAGTCGGAAGGCGAGAAGCAGGCGGCCATCAACAAGGCGCAGGGCGAGGCGGCAGCCATTCTTGCCGTGGCCGAGGCCAACGCGCAGGCCATCCAGAAGATCGGTCAGGCGATCCGCACCGAAGGCGGTATCGACGCGGTCAACCTGAAGGTGGCGGAGGAGTATGTGAGCGCGTTCGGCAACCTGGCCAAGCAGGGCAACACGCTCATCGTGCCGGGCAACATGGGCGACCTGAGCACGATGATTGCGTCAGCATTGACGATCGTGAAGCAGCAGCGGCCCAGCGCCTGAAGCGCAGTGAAGGGAATGCGCGGGGCGGCTCAGGCCTTTTCGCGCATGAGGCGCGCCTTTTCGCGCTGCCAGTCGCGGTTCTTTTCGGTTTCGCGCTTGTCGAAGAGCTTTTTGCCCTTGGCCAGACCGATTTCGCACTTCACGCGGCCGCGCGTGTAGTGCAGGTTGAGCGGCACGAGCGTGTATCCGCGCTGCTCGACCTTGCCGATGAGCTTCTTGATCTCCTCGGCATGCAGCAGCAGCTTGCGGGTGCGCACGGGATCAGGCTTGACGTGGGTGGAGGCCGATTGCAAGGGGCTGATGTGGGCGCCGATCAGGAACAGCTCCGCATTGCGGATCACGACGTAGCCTTCCTTGATCTGCGCGCGGTTGGCGCGGATGGCCTTCACCTCCCAGCCCTCGAGTACGATGCCCGCCTCGTAGCGCTCTTCGATGAAGTAATCGAAAAAGGCTTTCTTGTTGTCGGCGATGGTCATACGTTGGAATGTGCGGTGGGCGCATCAGGAAAGCGGCTTCCATGTGCGCTGCGATAAAATGGCGAGTTTAACAAATCCGCCGCAAGTCCCGATCAGCAAGGGGCAAGCGGCGCGTAAAGCTTCCGGATGACGCATGGCAGACGTTGAAAAAACCGTGTTGATCGGCTACTCGGCCGAACAGATGTTCGACCTGGTGACCAACGTCAAGGACTATCCGAACTTCCTGCCGTGGTGCGGCGGGGTGGAAATCTACGAGCAGACCGAAACGTCGCTCGACGCGCGCGTGGACATCGCTTTCAAGGGCATCCACCAGTTCTTCCGCACGCGCAACACGCAAACACGGCCGACACGCATCGATATGACGTTCGCCGACGGGCCTTTCAAGGCCTTCACCGGTTTCTGGATTTTTACGCCGCTGCGCGCCGATGCCTGCAAGATCAACTTCCACCTGCATTACGAATTTTCCAGCGTGATCCTGGAAAAGCTGATCGGCCCGGTGTTCAGCATGATCGCCAACACCTTTGTCGATTCGTTCGTCAAGCGCGCCGAGACGGTCTATGGCGAATCCTGATTGCATCGACGTGATGGTCTGCCTGGCGACGGTCGTGCCGCCGAGGCTCGTCCATGTGCGGGTGCCTGCCCGCGCGACGGTGGCCGACGCGGTGCGCGCGTCCGGCCTGCTCAACGAATCGGAACTCGCATCGGACGCGTGCCGGCTGGCGGTCTACGGCAAGCGCACGACGCCCGATGCGCCGTTGCACGCGCGCGACCGCGTGGAAATCCTCGGGCCGCTGATTGCCGACCCGAAGACCGCGCGTCGCCGCCGCGTGCAGAAGGTGCGTGCCACGGGCACGCGCGAAGGACTGAAATGGCTGCGCAACGAGGCGCCCAAGGGCGACGTCGTGGAATGACGCGCGCTCAGCTGCAGTTCGCGCTGATCGCGGCCTGGTTGCGCTGAACCGCGGCGGCGCGCTGGTTGTCGTCCATGTACGCGATCGAGCCATCGGCCTGCGCGGTGCCGACGCGGCGACCTTCCTGCATATAGGCCGTCTCGTTGCGCAGCCGCTGGCATTCTGCCTGTTTGCGTTGTGCGGCTTCGGCCTGCCTGGCTTCCTCCTGTTCCTTCTTGGCCCGATCGGCCAGCCGCTTGCGCAGTTCTTCGTCGGGGTTGGGCGCGGCCACGGCAGAAGCCGGCTGGCCCGCCTTCGCCGTGGCGGTGTCGGCGGCCTTGGCGCTCGACGCCGCGGCGGGAAGTGCCTCATACGCCGTCGCCGTGCGGCTGTTCGGGTTGCGGATGATGCGGCTGGGTGGAACGGAGGGCGGCGGCGCGGCGTCGCTGTAGACCATCTGTCCCTTCTCGTCGCGCCATTGCCACGCCCACTGGGCAGAGGCGGCCGGGCAGGCGATGGCGATCAGGGTGGCAGCGGCAGGCAGCAAGACGTGCAGTCGTTTCATGGAGTTCTCGTTCGATGGACTGCCGGCGGCGCGCTGGCCGACCCGACGACGGCCCCACGGCGCGCACGGAGGCCGGTGGCGTGATCGCCACTCGATGATCCAGGCCGACGGCATGGCCCCGCCTGTTGACTCGCCCCCCGGCAAGGCGCCCAGTTTATGCAGACTTGTCTTCGGCGTGCAAGCGCACCGACCAGCCGACACCCACGATCAGCAGCGCGATGGCGGCAATCTCGAGCGGGCGCGGCCAGCGGCCGTCGTACACGAAGCCGTATGCCAGGGCGAACAGCGTCTCGAACACGATCATCTGGCCCGACAGCGTGAGCGGCAGGCGCCGTGACGCGACGTTCCACAGGTTGTTGCCGATCAGCGACGCCCCCAGGGCGACAGCCGCATTGACTACCCAGAACGTGGTCCAGACGCGCCCGCCGCCGCTGGCCCAGGCTGTGCCGGCCACCAGCAGCGCGATCACCGTCAATGCGGCCGACAGCACGCCGGTCGACATGCCGTACAGCGCCGACCATTCGTTGCCCGAGAAATGCGGATTGCGCTGCAGGTACCGGGCGTTGTCCACGGCGTACCACGTCCAACTGCACAGCGCGCCGACCGCGCACGCGATACCGGCAATGCGCTGCCATACCGGGCGGGCAGGATCGGCTGCCGCGGCCGCCTGCCCGAACACGTCGACATTGATGCAGACGATGCCGGCGGCCACCACGGCCAGCGGCCAGATCAGCCGGGAGAGGGGCGCGGCGCCGTGGTCGCCGCGGCCCAGCACCGTCACGGTAATGGGCAGGACGCCGATGATGAGCGATGCAGGCGCGACGCCGGCCAGTTGGACGGCAAAGGCTAGGAGGACGTAATAGACGAGGTTGCCTGCGCAGGACTGGCGCACCAGCGCGAGGCAATCGGCGCGGGTGAGTTTGCGGGCAATGCGCGCAAGCTGCGGCGCGGTGGCAATGATTGCGATGGCGCCGTAGGCGAGGTAGCGGCCGAGGGTCAGTTCCCACGGCGAGAACGCCGGCAGCGCCCGGGGCGCAATGAAGACCATGCCCCACATGGCCCCTGCCAGAAGGGCGCACAATACGCCAATTCCCATTTCGAAGACGCGCGGAGCCGGCACCCTCGCCATACGGGGCCTCCCCACAAGAGCGGCCACTGGCGGCGCAGGGCACCAATCGGTGCGTGCGCGAAGAAAAATTTATCGAGCATAGCACGGGTCTCTACAATCGTGGGGCGAATTCCCGTATAATCCGATTTTGCGCCTAGAGGAAATTGCTATGCGTCTTGTCCAGAAAGCACTCACGTTCGATGATGTGCTGCTCGTCCCGGCCTACTCGGCCGTCCTGCCCCGCGATACGTCTCTTCGCACCAAGCTCACCCGTTCAATCGAACTCGCCATTCCGCTCGTGTCCGCCGCCATGGATACGGTCACGGAAGCCCGGCTCGCCATCGCCATGGCGCAGCAAGGTGGCATCGGTATCGTCCACAAGAACCTGAAGCCGGAAGAACAGGCGCGCGAAGTCGCCAAGGTCAAGCGCTTTGAATCGGGCGTGCTGCGCGACCCGATCACCATCGGTCCGGACATGAAGATCCGCGACGTGATGGCGCTGTCGGCCCAGCACGGCATCTCGGGCTTCCCGGTGCTGGAAGGCAAGAAGGTGGTGGGCATCATCACCAACCGCGACCTGCGTTTCGAAGAGGAGCTGGACGCCCCGGTGCGCGCCAAGATGACGCCGGGCGAGAAGCTCGTCACCGTCAAGGAAGGCGCCTCGCTGGAAGAAGCCAAGCGCCTGATGAACAAGCACCGCCTGGAGCGTGTGCTGGTGGTGGGCGACGCTTTCGAGCTGCGCGGCCTCATCACCGTCAAGGATATCCAGAAGGCCACCGAATACCCGCTTGCCTCGAAGGACGAGCGGGGCTCGCTGCGTGTGGGCGCCGCGGTGGGCGTCGGGCCGGACAATGATCTGCGCGTCGAACTGCTGGTCAAGGCCGGCGTGGACGTGATTGTCGTCGACACGGCGCACGGCCACAGCCAGGGCGTGCTCAACCGCGTGCGCTGGATCAAGGACAACTACCCGCAAGTGCAGGTGATCGGCGGCAACATCGCCACGGCTGAAGCCGCCAAGGCGCTGGTCGACCACGGCGCGGATGGCGTCAAGGTGGGTATTGGCCCGGGCTCGATCTGCACGACCCGGATCGTTGCCGGCGTCGGCGTGCCGCAGATTACGGCGGTCTCCAACGTGGCCGAGGCGCTGAAGAACACCGGCGTGCCGCTCGTTGCCGACGGCGGGATCCGCTACTCGGGCGACGTCGCCAAGGCGCTCGCGGCCGGTGCGCACACCGTGATGATGGGCGGCATGTTCGCCGGCACGGAAGAAGCCCCGGGCGAGGTGTTCCTGTACCAGGGCCGCTCGTACAAGAGCTACCGCGGCATGGGCTCGGTGGGCGCCATGAAGGATGGCGCGGCCGACCGCTACTTCCAGGAAGACAACACCGCCAACGTCGACAAGCTCGTGCCGGAAGGCATCGAAGGCCGTGTGCCGTTCAAGGGTTCGGTGCTGCCGATCGTGCACCAGCTCACGGGCGGCATCCGCTCGTCGATGGGCTACTGCGGCTGCGCGTCGATTGCCGAATGGCACGAGAAGAGCCAGTTTGTCGAGATCACCGCCGCCGGCATGCGCGAATCGCACGTGCACGACGTGCAGATCACGAAGGAAGCGCCGAACTATCACCGCGACTGATCCGGTCGTCCACAAGATAGATGGCAAGCAGTACTGCCGCCGGGGCGCGCGGGCGCTCCGGCTGATCCATGGAATCAACCGGTGGCCGAGGCACGGGCGGCCGCCCGCAACTGGAGAGGATGATGAAAGCGCTTCTGCGAATCGTTCTGTTTCTGGATGCGGCTGTCGCACTGTGCGTCGGTCTCGTCCTGCTGGCCTCGCCGATGACATCGATCTTCGGCGCGCTGCAACTGCCGCAGCCGGATCCGGCCATGTATGGCCAGCTCCTCGGCGTTGTGCTGGTCGGCCTGGCATGGCTGCTGTGGTACGCCACCGTCAACGGGCAGCTCACCAGTGCCGTGGCGCAGGTGATCGGCCATGTGAACCTGGCCGTGGCCGTGCTCGTGATCGCGTGGCTGCTGTTCTTCCACCTGCCGGTGGAAGGTGCAGGACGCATCTGGCTGCCCACGTTTGCTGCCGTGCTGGCCGCATTCTCCGCCGTGCAGATTCCTGCGTCGCGCCGCGTGCGCACCAACGAGCGCGTGCGCGCGCAGAAGGCCAAGGAAGAGGCCTTTGCCGCCCGCGAACGAGAACGCGCAGAGAAAGTCCAGCGCAAAGAACCCGCTTACATGCCGCCGCCCGGCTACGGCCCCGGCACTGAAGTCGACACGATCGCCGATTCCCTCCCTCCACAACATGCACGACAAAGTCCTCATCCTTGATTTCGGCTCGCAGGTCACGCAACTGATCGCGCGGCGTGTGCGCGAAGCCCACGTCTACTGCGAAATCCATCCGAACGACGTGTCCGACGCCTTTGTGCGCGAGTTCGCGCCCAAGGCCATCATCCTGTCCGGCAGCCATGCCAGTACCTATGAAGACCACCAGCTGCGCGCGCCGCAAGCGGTGTGGGACCTGGGCGTGCCGGTGCTCGGCATCTGCTACGGCATGCAGACCATGGCCGTGCAACTGGGCGGCAAGGTGGAGTGGAGCGACCATCGCGAATTCGGCTATGCCGAGGTGCGCGCGCACGGCCACACCCGCCTGCTCAAGGACATCCAGGATTTCTCCACGCCCGAAGGCCACGGCATGCTCAAGGTGTGGATGAGCCACGGCGACAAGGTCACCGAACTGCCGCCGGGCTTCAAGCTGATGGCGTCCACGCCGAGTTGCCCGGTCGCCGGCATGGCTGACGAGGCGCGCGGCTACTACGCCGTGCAGTTCCACCCGGAAGTCACGCACACCGTGCAGGGCCGCGCGATGCTAGAGCGGTTCGTGCTGGAGATCGCCGGAGCAAAGCCCGACTGGATCATGCGCGACCACATCGAGGAAGCCGTCAAGGCGATCCGCGAACAGGTCGGCGATGAAGAGGTCATCCTGGGCCTGTCGGGCGGTGTGGATTCGTCGGTGGCGGCAGCCCTGATTCACCGCGCCATCGGCGATCAGCTGACCTGCGTGTTCGTCGACCACGGCCTGCTGCGGCTGGACGAAGGCAAGATGGTCATGGACATGTTCGCCGGCCGCCTGCACGCGAAGGTCGTGCACGTCGACGCGTCGGAGCAGTTCCTCGGCCATCTGGCCGGCGTGACCGATCCGGAAGCCAAGCGCAAGATCATCGGCCGCGAGTTCGTCGAGGTGTTCCAGGCCGAGGCCAAGAAGCTGACGAATGCCAAGTGGCTCGCCCAAGGCACGATCTACCCCGACGTGATCGAATCGGGCGGCGCCAAGACCAAGAAGGCCACGACCATCAAGAGCCACCACAACGTGGGCGGCCTGCCGGAAACGCTGGGTCTGAAGCTGCTCGAACCGCTGCGCGACCTGTTCAAGGACGAGGTGCGCGAGCTGGGCGTGGCGCTCGGCCTGCCGCACGAAATGGTGTATCGCCATCCGTTCCCGGGCCCGGGCCTGGGCGTGCGGATCCTGGGCGAGGTCAAGCGCGAATACGCCGACCTGCTGCGCCGTGCCGATGCGATCTTCATCGAAGAACTGCGCGGCACCAAGGCGACGGCGCAAGACGCCGCAGCGGGCCTGTGCGGCGAGGGCGATGTCGGCAAGAGCTGGTACGACCTGACGAGCCAGGCGTTTGCGGTGTTCCTGCCCGTCAAGTCCGTCGGCGTGATGGGCGATGGCCGCACGTACGACTATGTGACCGCGCTGCGCGCCGTGCAGACGACCGACTTCATGACCGCCCACTGGGCGCACCTGCCGTACGCGTTGCTGGGCCGGGTGTCGAACCGCATCATCAATGAAGTGCGCGGGCTGAACCGGGTCGTGTATGACGTGTCGGGCAAGCCGCCTGCGACGATCGAGTGGGAGTGAAACGAGTCCGTCGTGGACTGTCGCGAAACTGTCGTGACGTGTCGATTCGAGCGACGTTGCGTCACGACTGCCGTCAGCCGCTATCGCCGGCCAGCAGGATAGCCCGGCGGTAGCGCTCGCGGTAAGCATCGAGAGCCGGATGAAGGTCGTCCGGCTCACTGTCTTGCAAATCCATCTTCGACGGTAAAGGTCTCTGCGCAAGACCTCTTTTCTGCAATCTCAGCCCGGGTTACCGGGCCCGTCGGCTTCCGCTGCGG
Organism: Ralstonia sp. RL; assembly: GCF_001683835.1. Lineage (NCBI taxonomy): Bacteria > Pseudomonadati > Pseudomonadota > Betaproteobacteria > Burkholderiales > Burkholderiaceae > Ralstonia > Ralstonia sp. RL. The sequence goes on from NZ_LWRX01000148.1 coordinate 77,834, forward strand.
CGCCCTTCATCGACAGCCGCCGGGAGCGTTGACGCCAAGCCGATCTGCGATGCGATTTTCTCCGCATCCGCTGGCGTCGCGGGGTTGTAGACGCACATGCTGAGATCCGTCCGGCCGTCGACCGAGAAGGTCGAGTATTCAAAAGCGAGCGGCCCCAGCACCGGATGGCGGATGCGCTTGATGGCCTCGCCGTGGACCTCGCGGACAACGTTGTCACGCCACATCGCCCTGAACTCCGGACTGAGCCGGGACAACTCGTCGACGAGAGGTTCCACCTCCGTTGCCGCGCCCGCGCGTGCGGCATCCACGCGGAAGGCACCGATGACGTGGCGCGCGACGCTCTCCCAGTCGTACTGCACGGCACGGGCACGCGGGTCAAGGAAGATCGTGCGCAGCACATTGCGCTGGTGCGGCGGCAGCGCGCCATAGTCGCCCAGCATCACGGTGGCCGCCCGATTCCACGCGAGGACGTTCCAGGTCGCCGTACGAATGAGGGCAGGGCTCGGATCCAACGCGTCGAGGACGCGCTGCAGACGCGGCGTGACACCGTCTTTCTCCTGGTAGCGCGCCACGGGCGGTCGCCCAAGGCCGAGCAGGAAGAGGTGTTCGCGCTCGACGTCCGTCAGCATCAGCGCCTGCGAGATCCGGTCCAGCACATCGGCCGAAGGCGCGCCGCCGCGACCTTGTTCGAGCCACGTATACCAGGTCGTACTGATATTCGCGCGCTGTGCCACTTCCTCGCGGCGAAGGCCCGGCGTGCGCCGGCGCCCCGGAGGAAATCCGAGCGCCGCGGGGTCGAGCTTCATGCGCCGGTCCCGCAGATACGTCCCGAGGAGGTTTTCGTTGGGCTGTTGTCGGTCGATCCTGGTAGCCATTTTAATATGATAACGTCACTACTTTACCAGGATAGTCGCGGCGCCTAGATTTGTCTCCCAGGAAAAAACCTGGAGACCAGATCATGCGTGTTTTCGTCACCGGCGCGACCGGATTTGTTGGCATGCCGACCGTCAAGGAGCTGATCGCCGCCGGACATCAGGTTCTCGGCATGGCGCGTTCGGATGAAGGGGAGGAATCCCTGGCGGCCATTGGAGCAGACGTCCATCGCGGTTCGCTCGAAGATCTCGACAGCCTGCGGGCAGGCGCAGCCGCCGCCGACGCCGTTATTCACCTGGGCTTTGTCCACGACTGGGAGAACTTTGCGCGGTCCTGCGAAATCGATCGCCGGGCGATCGAAGCGTTGGGTTCCGTCCTCGCAGGTTCGGACAAACTACTCATCGCGACGGCGGGCACGGCGGGATTAGCCGCGCCGGGCCGGATTGCGACCGAGGACGACGACGTGCCGCCCGATTTCCCGTTTCCCCGCGTCTCCGAGCAGACGGCGCGATCACTGAAGGGCGTGCGCGCCGCGATCGTCAGGCTTCCCCAGGTTCACAACACGATGCGGCAAGGGCTGCTGACCTACGCGGTTGCCATGGCGCGCGAGAAGGGCGTGTCCGCGTATGTGGAAGAAGGGCGCAACCGCTGGGCAGCGGCGCACATCTCGGATGTCGCGCGCCTTTACAGACTGGTGCTGGAAAAGAACGAAGCCGGTGCGAAATATCATGCAGTGGCCGAAGAAGGCGTGCTGATGCGAGATATTGCCGAAGCGATCGGCCGCGGCCTGAACGTGCCTGTCAAATCCGTCTCCGCGGAAGAGGCGCCTGCGCATTTCGGTTGGTTGGCGCGATTTGCCGGCCGCGACCTGGTGGCGTCAAGCGAAAAGACGCGGAAGGCGCTCGGCTGGAACCCGACCGGGCCAGGGCTGATCGCCGATCTTGAAAGGGCTGATGTCTCGTGATCAATCGCGGCTAAGCGAGTGGGCATTGGCCTCACGGCACTGAAGAACGCAGGCAAAGAGATGACGTCGTCGCTATGAATGACTGAGTGAGAGGGAGCGCAACGCGCCACTCAAACGAAAAAGCCCGCATGACCGCGGGCTTCTTTCATTGGCGGGAAAGGCGCGCCATTACGCCGCCCCGCCGAGTCGCGCCTTCAGCGGCCCGCGTGATGGCCGCAAGCTGGACAGCGCGTGGCGCGCTGCATTGGCGCGGTTGGGATCGGCGCTGGGTTGCTCTTGATGCTGCGGGCCGCGTCGCCCGGCGGGGTGCCGGGTACACGTCTTGCATCACCGCGCCAAGCTGCCAGGGCACGAACTGGTTGGCGCCCAAACCATCCAGTCCGCTCTTGATGCGCGTGCCGGAGGCCGTGGCCAACACCAGTTGGAACAGCGCCTCTGCGCCAGGCGGAGCCGCAGCTGCGATGCGTTTCGTGCCTCGGCAACCTTTGTGCAACTGGCGTAAGATGCCCGCTCGATTTTTGATCGCTGCGTGCGACCCACAAGCAACATGAACCTTCCGCTCTTACTCAATCTCGCGACGTTCGTCGTCATCCTGATTGCCCTCGGCCGTGTGAACGCGAGCTGGAGTCTGGCCAAGCGTGTGCTGCTGGGCATGGTGCTGGGCATCGTGTTCGGACTGGCGCTGCACCTGATCTATGGCGACGACAGCGCGACGCTCAAGCAGTCGATCTCGTGGTTCGGCATCGTTGGCGGCGGCTATATCCAGCTGCTGCAGATGATCGTCATGCCGCTCGTGCTGGTGTCAGTGCTGAACTCGGTCGCCAGGCTCAACAGCACGGCGTCGCTGGGCAAGATCAGTGTGCTGACGATCGGTACGCTGCTGCTCACGACGCTGATCTCGGCGCTGGTCGGCGTGTTCGTCACCCACCTGTTTGGCCTGACGGCGCAAGGGCTGGTGCAGGGCGCGCAGGAAACCGCCCGGCTGACCGCCATCCAGGACAACTATGTCGGCAAGGTGGCCGACCTGTCGGTGCCGCAGCTGGTGCAGTCCTTCATTCCGAAGAACCCGTTTGCCGAGCTGACCGGTGCCAAGCCGACGTCCATCATCGGCGTGGTGATCTTTGCGGCGTTCCTCGGCGTGGCTGCCTTGAACCTGCTCAAGGATGATGCGGTGAAGGGCGAGCGCGTGCTGACCGCCATCGACACCGCGCAGGCCTGGGTGATGAAGCTCGTGCGGCTCGTCATTCGCCTGACCCCTTACGGCGTGCTGGCGCTGATGACGAACGTGGTGGCTGTGTCCAACGTGCAGGACATCATCAAGCTCGGCGGTTTCGTCGTGGCGTCTTACCTGGGCCTGGCGATCATGTTCGGCGTGCATGCCGTGCTGCTCACGCTCAACGGCATCAATCCGCTTCGCTTCTTCCGCAAGGTCTGGCCGGCGCTGTCGTTCGCGTTCACGAGCCGGTCGAGTGCAGCCACCATTCCGCTGAGCATCGAGGCGCAGACCCGGCGCATCGGCGTGCCGGAGTCGATCGCCAGCTTCGCCGCATCGTTTGGCACGACCATTGGCCAGAACGGCTGCGCAGGCCTGTATCCCGCCATGCTGGCAGTGATGGTGGCGCCCACCGTGGGCATCAACCCGTTCGATCCTGTATGGATTGCAACGCTCGTGGCGGTGGTCACGCTCAGCTCGGTCGGCGTGGCGGGTGTGGGCGGCGGCGCCACATTTGCAGCGTTGATCGTGCTGCCGGCGATGGGCTTGCCGGTGACGCTCGTGGCACTGCTGATCTCCATCGAACCGCTGATCGACATGGGCCGTACCGCGCTCAACGTCAACGGCTCGATGACCGCCGGGACGATCACCAGCCAGTTGCTGGGGCAGACCGATCGCAGTGTCTTCGATGCTGCCGATGACGTGGAGATGGCACACCGCTGATCTGCGCGTCGAAACGAAAAATGCCGGCCATGGGGTCGGCATTTTTTTGAGCGCAGGGCGGCTCAGCCGGGCGTCTGCGCCAGCTCCGTCAGCAGTTCCATGAAGGCGCTGGCCAGTTCGCTGGGCGTGGCGGCGCTTCTGCGCAGCAGGCCGACGGGCTCCTGGGTGCCCGACGTGACGATGTCCAGACGGGCGAGTTGACCATGCGCCAGGTCGTCGGCGGCGGCGCGCTCGGGGGTGATCCACACCGCATCGGATCGGCACGCCAGCAACCGTGCGACGGACACCGAAAGCGTTTCCGTCACGCCCGCCGGCAAGCGCAGCCCGTGCGTCTGGAACAGCGCTTCGGTGTGATGGCGCGGCACCGTGCCCGGCGTGGCGATCACCAGCGGGTAATCCAGCACCGCCTGCAGCGAGGCCGACGCGCCTGCCTGCGTCAGGAGCGGATGCCCCGGCCGCACGACCAGCGCCAGCGGCTCGGCATACAGCAATTCGAACGACAGCCCCTGCATGCGGTCGGGCTCGGCCATGCGGCCGACGATGAAATCGAGTTCGCCGGCCTTGAGCGCAGTCAGCAGCTCGACATTGGTGCCGGTGCGCAACCGCACGCCGGCATGCGGGCGCTGCGCGTGCAAATGTGCAATCGCCTGGGGCAGCAGGCTGCTGGCCACCGTCGGCAGGGCGCCCACATGTACCACCGGCGCGGATGCGTCCGTCGATCCCATCAGCGCGGCGGTAGCCGACTCCAGCGCTTGCGTTACGCCCACCGCATGCCGCAGGAATTGCTCGCCGGCAGCGGTGAGCCGCGCGCCCTGCCGGCCGCGCTCCACAAGCTGCACACCCGCCAGCGCCTCCAGTTCACCGAGCGTTTTCGACACCGCCGGCTGGCTCAGATGCAACCGCTCGGCGGCGCGCCGCAGGTTGCGCTCCTGCGCGATGGCGACAAAGCAGCTCAGATGGCGAAACCGGATGCGGGACCGCAAATCCGCTGAGAAGGCGCTTTCCATAACTTGGGGTTATCGATTTTCCGATAATAAGTCAATTTACTTCACTTTTTGTCAGCGATACAGTCTCTGCACGATTTCATAAGGAGACGCCCCATGACCCTGCCGCTTTCCTGCACCGGCGAATTCGCCCAGCGCAACACTGCGCTGCATCCGCCCGCACTGACCCCCGGCTACAAGACCAGCGTGCTGCGCTCGCCGCGCAACGCGCTCATCTCCACGCTCAATACGCTGTCGGAAACCACCGCGCCTGTGTTCCACCCAAGCGATCTGGGCCCGCTCGACAACGACCTGATCCTCAACTACGCCAAGGAAGGCCTGCCGATCGGCGAGCGCATCATCGTCCACGGCTACGTGCGCGACGAGTTCGGCCGCCCCGTGCCGAACGCGCTGGTGGAGGTGTGGCAGGCCAACGCCGGCGGCCGCTACCGCCACAAGAAAGACCAGTACATCGCGCCGATCGACCCGAACTTTGGCGGCTGCGGCCGCATGCTGACGGATGCCAACGGCTACTACGTCTATCGCACCATCAAGCCCGGCCCGTATCCGTGGCGCAATCGCATCAACGACTGGCGCCCGTCGCACATCCATTACTCGCTCTCGGGCGATGGCTGGGCGCAGCGCCTGATCACGCAGATGTACTTCGAGGGCGACCCGATGATCGCGCAGTGCCCCATCATCAAGACCATCCCGAGCGAAGAGCAGGTGCGCGGTCTGATCGCGCTGCACGACACGGCGAACCACGTGCCGCTCGACAGTCGCTGCTACCGCTTCGATATCACGCTGCGCGGCCGCCGTGCCACGCATTTCGAAAACGCCGTGCCCGCCCTGCAAGGAGCCAAGTGATGACCACGACCACACTGCGTGAATCGCTCGAACGTGCCCAGGCAACGGCCATGACGACAACGCCGCCGTTCGCGCATTTCAACGAGACCGCATCGCAGACGGGCGGCCCATACGTGCACATCGGTCTTGCACCGCGCCAGGCCGGCTTCGACATCTACGACAAGGAATTCGGCAGCGTCCTGACGACGCCCGCCACACGCGGCGAACGCATCGCGCTGGAAGGCCGCGTCTACGATGGCTCGGGCTCGCTCGTGCGCGACGTGCTGATCGAGATCTGGCAAGCCAACGCGGACGGCAAGTACGCCCATCCGGCCGATCGGCAAGACAAACCTGTCGACCCGGCATTCCGCGGCTGGGGCCGCGCCGGCGCCGATTTCGATACGGGCGTCTATCGCTTCGACACGATCAAGCCGGGCGCCGTGGCCGGCCGCAGCGGAACCACGCAGGCACCGCATATCTGCATGATCCTGTTTGCCCGCGGCATCAACCTCGGCCTGCACACACGCGTGTACTTCAGCGATGAGGCCGCGGCCAACGGCACGGACCCGGTGCTGAACGGCATCGAGTGGGAAGTGCGCCGCAAGACGCTGATTGCCCAGCGCAGCGAGCGCAACGGCGAGGTGGTCTACACCTTCGACGTGCGCCTGCAAGACACGCCGGATGGCGGCGCGGAGACGGTGTTCTTCGATATCTGATCGCCGCATCACATCCGAGAGGCCACGCCCGGCAGGTTCACACCGCCGGGCGTTGTTTTTGATGCGAGCAACAGGACTTTCAGCGGGACGTCATGCGGGCGTCGATAATGGGTGGATCGCCAGCCCGGCGTTTGACGACCCTGCCGTGACCCAGCTCACTCTTCCCGGATTCGAAGCCACTCCGCAATTGCCCGCGCATCGCCTGTTTCTGGCGATCAAGCCTGACGTGGATACCGCCGAGCGCATCGCGCGGCTGATCCAGCAATTGCGGCCCGTCGTGGGCTTCAAGGGCAAGGCGCTGCGTACGGAGCGCCTGCATGTCACGCTGCATCACCTTGGCGATTTCGTTCATCCGCCGCCTGACGATGTCGTGGCGCGTGTGCGTGCAGCAGCGGCCGGCCTCGCATTGCCGGCATTCGACGCCACGTTCAACCAGGTGGTGAGCTTTCATGGCCGGCGCGACCATCGGCCGTTCGTGCTGCTGGGCGATGAGGGTGTGGGCGGCCTGATGGCGTTTCAGGCGGCGCTGGGCGAGGCGCTCCAGCATGCCGCCGTGCCGGTGCCGCGTGGGCATTTCAAGCCGCACATCACGCTGTTGTATGACCGCGGCGGCTTTGCGCCGAAAGCGGTCGAGCCCATCACGTGGACCGTGCGCGAGTTCGTTCTCATCCATAGCTGGCTAGGCAAAACGCGCTACGACGAACTTGGCCGCTGGGCGCTCAAAGGCTGAGCGCCACGTTGTTATGCACAGCCGTCCGGCCCGCAGACAGGGCCATCGGCCTGGTTCATTGGGGAAGGCGCGCCGATGTGCTGCGTCAGCGCCTGAGCCCAGGGTTCCGGTTTGCCGAGCCACGGGCCAACGTCGATGATGCCCAGTTGGCCATCGGCATCTTCCAGCGCAAACGTCGGAAACCCCTGACCGCCCACTCGATCGAGCCACTGTCGGCTTTGGGCGATGTGCTGCTGCGTGAGCGCACCGGCTTGCCGCGCGTATTCCGCATCGAATGCTTCGGGCGATAGGCCGATCTCGGCTGCCAGCGCGCGCAGTACCGGCACATCTGCAATGCGACGGCCTTGTTCGTAATGCGCGCGCTGGATGCGATGGATCATGTCCAGCCCGCGGCGGCCGAGCGCCTGGGCTGCCAGCACGGCGGTAATGGGCGGCTCCGAATCCATCACGGTCGTGGTGTCGCGCAACAGGCCTTCAAAGTAGGGCTCGCCGAAGGGTTGGCCGGTCAACTCGGCAATCCGGTGGTCGTGCGGCATCACGTAGTCGCGCCATTGGGGCGTGACCGTACGGCGGTTCGGGCCTGCAAGCATGCCGCCGCCGTGGAAGGCGATCGTGAGGCCGGGCACCGTGCGCGCGGCTTCCACCAGCGGCGCGGCGCCGTAGCACCAGCCGCACAGCGGGTCGTAGATGTAATGCAACGTCGTCATGTTGTTTCCTCGGTGGCAGGCCGGCTTACTGCGGCCACTTCATTTCGCCCTTGATGACCTTGGCGCTCAGCTCCAGCGATGCCTCGCCGGCCAGCGTCGGATAGGCCGCCTTCATCGCCTTGATCAGCTCCGCCGAGTTGTTGGCCTTGGCGGCCTGTACCTCGAAGGTCTTCAGGTAATCCGCGGTAAAACGTACCGCGTCCAGCCCCGTTGGCATTGCACCCGTGAAGTGACCGGGCACCACGGTCGTCGGCTTGAGCGCTGTGATGTTGTCCAGCGTCTGCAACCAGCCCAGGCGCGATTCGCGCGTCTGCGTGTCGGCCACCCAAACGTGGTCGCCGCTGTTGACGACCACGCCGCCGGCCACGGTCTTGATCGATGGGATCCACAGATACGTGCGTGCCGCGTCGGGGCCGTTCAGTCCCTTGATCTCGATGGTGCGGCCTTCCAGCGTGAGGTGGTCGGCGTTCAGCACGTCGGGCAGCACGAGTGTCTTGGGCGCGTTGTCCTTGAGGATCGGGCCCCAGTAGGCGAGCTTGCCGTTCATTGATGCCTTGATGGCGGCCACGGTTTGCGGTGTTGCCACGATTTTCGCGTTCGGGAAGGCAGCGCGGATGACGTCGAGGCCGAAGTAGTAATCCGGATCGCTCTGGCTGATGTAGACCGTGGTGAGCGTCTTGCCGCTGGCCTTGAGTTTCTGCGCGAGCGCCTCTGCATCGCTGCGCTGGAATTGCGCGTCGATCAGGATCGCCTCGTGCGCGCCGCTGATGATTTCCGACGACACCGGGAAGATGCCCTTGGCGCCGGGGTTGTAGACCTCGAGATGCAAGGGGGCGGGCGGGGCAGCGTGAGCAGCAAGGCCGGCGCTGACCAGGCCGGCGGCAAGCAGGGTGCGGAGCAGGGACATCGGGTTTCTCCAGTCGGATGAAATGCGTGCAATGCCGTCACTGTAGGTTGCTTGATCCGATCGAAAAACCCCTAAGATGCGCATATTTGTTTCTCCAATCGATCAAATATGGATCGCATCACGTCGGCCGAAGTATTTGTGGCGATTGTCGAGCGCGGCAGCTTGAGCGCCGCCGCCGAAGCGCTCGACATGTCGCGCGCGATGGTCACACGCTATCTGGCGCAGATGGAGGCGTGGTCCGGCGCGCGGCTGCTGCACCGGACCACGCGCCGCATCGGCCTGACACCCGCCGGCGAGGCCACGCTTGCGCGCTGCCGCCAGATGCTGGAAATCGCTTCGCAGATGGCCGTGGCAGATGGCCCCGAAGCCGACACGCCGCGCGGGCTCCTGCGCATTGCCTGCGCGCAGTCCCTGGCGCAGCAGACGTTGAGCGCGGCGGTGACGGCCTACCTGCGGCGCTATCCGCAAACGGCCGTCGATCTGGTGGTCGACAACCGCACCATCAACCTCGTGGAAGAACGCATCGACCTGGCCGTGCGCATTACCAACGATCTGGATCCGAACCTGATTGCGCGGCCGCTGGGCATGTGCGAATCCGTCGTGGTGGCGGCACCGTCTTACCTGGCCGCGCACGGTACGCCGCGCCGCGTGCAAGATCTGGCCGTTCACAACTGCCTGACGTATTCGTACTTCGGCAAGAGCCTGTGGAAGTTCACCGAGGCGAAGACGGGCGCGCCATCAGACGTGCCGGTGGGCGGCAATCTGAGTGCGAATGAATCGATGGTCCTGCTGGCAGCGGCGCGGGAGGGCGCGGGGATTGCGTTGCAGCCGGTGTTTGCCGCCGCGCCGCTGATCGCCAGCGGGCAACTCGTGCGTTTGTTGCCCGACCACGTGCCGCAGGCGCTGGGCATTCACGGCGTGTACAGCTCGCGCAGGCAGATGCCGGCGGCGCTGCGGGCGATGCTGGATTTTCTGGTGGACTGGTTCGGCGTGCAGCCGAACGTCACGTGATTGGCCCGAAAGACTTACCTCGCATGGCCAACAGGCCCAACGCCAGCACGCAGAACACCGCCCCCGCGTGGAATGTCGCGGCTGCGCCGAGCTTGTCCCACAACAAGCCCGCCAGAACGCTCGCAGCCAACATCGCCAGCCCGCTTACGAGGTTGAACATGCCGTAAGCGGTGCCGCGCAAGTCGGCCGGTGCGGTGTCGGCGACCATGGTTGCCAGCAAGCCCTGCGTGATGCCCATGTTCACGCCCCACAGCGCCACGCCTGCGATGACCACGCTCCAGTGAGCGGACAGGCCGAGCACCACATCGGCGGCAATCAGAACCACCAGCCCAAGCGCGAGCAGCTTCGTGTGGCTCATGCGGTCAGAGAGCTTGCCGAATGGATACGCCGCCAGCGCATAGACGACGTTCATCGCCACCATGACCAGCGGCACCAGCGCCAGCGGAATGCCGCCTTGCTGTGCCCGCAGCACCAGGAACGCTTCGGAAAACCGCGCGAGCGTGAAGACCGCGCCGATCATCACCACCCACCAGTACGCGCTGTTCAGCCGCTGCAGGTTGTCGCGGCGGATCGGGTTGTCGCGGCGGGCGCCGTTGTGGGTTTTGGGCTCCCGCAGGCCGAACATCAGCAGCGCAACAGAGAGCAGTCCCGGCACCACGGCCACCCAGAACACGGCGCGAAAATCATCTGCCCACAGCAGCATCAGACCCACCGCCAGCAGCGGCCCCAGAAACGCGCCCACGGTATCGAGCGACTGCCGCAGCCCAAAGGCCGCGCCGCGCAGTGCAGGCGGGGCAATGTCGGCGACCAGCGCATCGCGCGGCGCCCCGCGGATGCCCTTGCCGACGCGGTCCAGCAGGCGCGCCGTCAGCACGATGCCCGCGGTGGGCGCAATGGCGAACAACGGTTTGGACAGCGCGCCCAGCGCATAGCCGAACACCGCCAGGCCCTTGCGCTTGCCGAGGTAGTCGCTCAGCGTGCCGGAGAAGATCTTGACGATGAGCGCAGTCGACTCGCCCAGACCCTCGATCAGCCCGACCGACAGGGCACTGGCGCCCAGCGCCGACACCATGAACAGCGGCAGCAGGCTGTGGATCATCTCGGAGGCAATGTCCATCAGCAGGCTGACGCAGCCGAGCACCCAGATGCCGGCGGGCATCTGCCGCAGGCCGCCGGGCGGTTTGGTGTCGGTGGGAGGGCGCGCCAAGGTGGGTCGCGTTCGCTGTGGGGCGAGCGTCAGGCGAACGGCGCGAAGAGGCTGTTGAGCTTGGCCCCACTGGCAGCGTCGCGCGCGAAGGCGAACGTGCCGGCGGTGCGCAGCTCTTCCGCCGCCCGCAGGAAGGCTCCCATGGCAACGCGTGCGAGTGTCGCGCCCACGCTGATGCGCTTGACGCCCAGTTCCGTCAACTCGGCCACGCTGAGGTTGCCGTCGGCGAAGCCCATCAGCACGTTGAGCGGCCGATCGATCTCGCGCAGCACGGTGGCGATTTCGTCGCGCGTTTTCAGGCCGGGGGCGTAGAGCACGTCGGCGCCGGCGTCCTGGAAGGCCTGCAGGCGGCGGATCGTGTCGGCCAGGTCGTTGCGACCGTGCAGGTGGTTCTCGGCGCGCGCGGTGAGCGTGAACGGAAACGGCAACGCGCGCGCAGCCTCCACCGCAGCGCGTACGCGGTCGACCGAAGCCTCCAGCGAGTAGATGGGCGCATCTGCGCGACCCGTCGCGTCTTCAATCGAGCCGCCGACGATGCCCGTGGCGCCCGCCAGGCGGATGGTCTCGGCGACGGCTTCCGGCGCATCGCCAAAGCCGTTTTCCAGGTCGGCAGCCATGGGCACGTCCGTGGCGGCCGCCAGATCGGCCACGTGCGCGAGGATGGTGTCGCGGCCGACGCCATAGTCGGGCAACCCGCGCGAGAACGCGAAGCCGGCGCTGGTGCTGGTCAATGCTTCGAAGCCCAGCGATGCCAGCAGCCGGGCCGAGCCCGGGTCCCACGGATTGGGAATCACAAAGGTGCCGCTGCGTTCGTGCAGCGCGCGGAAGGCGTGGGCTTTTTCGATCTGGGTCGGCATGGGCTATCCGGTGTGAAGTGGATGAAGGTTGGACTGCACTGCTGCGGCACGGGCGAGCGCATCGTCCAGGCGGTCATTGCCCCAGAACACCGCGTCGCCGACAAAGAACATGGGAGCGCCAAAGATGCCACGAATCTGCGCGGCGTGCGCTTGCTTGCGCAGGGCGGTAAAACGAGCGTTGTCAGTACTCGCCTCAAGCGCCTTTCATGCAGCGTGCGTGGCCGCTTCCGAACAGATCCAGGCAGCCACATCGCGCACGTCGCGGCGCGGGTTCGGCTCGGATTGGATCAACCAGTACGCATGCGTATTGCGCACCCCCGGGGCGATGGTGGGTACGGTGACCAGGCGGCCGTCCGCCAGCAGCGGCGCAATCAACTCCAGACGGCCCAGCGCGATGCCCTGGCCGGCCACCGCTGCATGGATGATCTGGTCGTGCTGGTTGAAACGCAGGACGGTGCGGGGTTTGGCGTGGCTCCAGCCGGCGGCGGCCAGCCAGTCGGTCCATTGGAGCCAGGGGCGGCGCAGGTCGCGGTCGTCAAAGTCGAGCAGCGTCAGGCCGGCAAGCGCCTCGGCGGAATCCAGCGAGCGCAGTCCCAGCGACGGATGCGCGACCGGCGCCACGGTCTCACCAAACAGCCGGATGGCGCCGGGCGGTGCATCGCCCGGTGCGCAATAGCGGATGGCGAGCTCGATGCCTTCGTTCTTCAGGTCGACGAGGCGGTTGTTGGTGGCCACGCGCACGTCGATGTCGGGGTATTGCTGCTGGAAGCGAGCGAGGCGCGGCAGCAGCCACAGGCCGGTGACGCCGATGCTGGCGGTGATCGTGACCGGCCGCCGTTCGGCCGCCACGCGAATGGCGCCGATGGCGTCCTGCAACTGCTGCACGGCGCTGTCGGCGCTGCGGAACAGGCGTTCGCCCTCGGGCGTGAACGCAATCGAGCGGTGCCCGCGTACCAGCAGCTTCACACCCAGCGCCTCTTCCAATGCAGACACCTGCCGGCTCACCGCCGATTGCGTCAGGCACAGATCATCGGCCGCGAGCGTGATGCTCATGCGCCGGCCTACCGCCACGAAGCCGCGCAGCAAGTCCAGGGAGGCCAATCGAACCAGGGGAGTCGACATGCGCTTTCCTCATGCAAGGCGTTCTCAAAGATCAATTGAGAAGCCGGATAGGGCGAAGTTTAATAAGCCATCGGACGACATTCCAGTCTCATGCACGCTCCCCACGCTTGCGAAGCCGGAATGTCAGTCACATCGGAGAAAAACGCTCATGACCTCGAAATCTCTCACGCAATCGCCCTGGTTGCCGGTATTGGCCGGCGGCGCGGTGATCGGCGTGGCGCTGGGCATTCGGCACGTGCAAGGGCTCTTCCTCGTGCCCGTCACGATGGGCCATGGCTGGACACGCGAAACCTTCGGCCTGGCGATCGCGTTGCAAAACCTCATCTGGGGCGCGGCACAGCCTTTTTCGGGCATGCTGGCCGACCGCTACGGGGCCGCCAAGGTGGTGGTGGCCGGCATCGTCGTCTATGCGCTCGGTTTGCTGCTGATGGCACATGCGGGCACGCCGCTGGGGTTCACGCTCTCGGCCGGCGGGCTGATCGGGCTGGGGCTCTCGGGCACGTCGTTCGGCGTGGTGTATGGCGCGATCAGCCGGTTGACGCCGCCCGAGCGGCGCAGCTGGGCGCTGGGCGTGGCGGGCGCAGTGGGCGGTGTCGGCCAGTTCGTGATGGTGCCGACGGCGCAGGGCTTGCTGAGCACGGTCGGCTGGGTGACGGCGCTGGTCGTCATGGCGGTGGTCATGGCGATCTTCCTGCCGCTGGCCGCGCCGCTGCGCGAAAAGGCATCGAGTGCCGCCGTGCAGGAGGCGCATCAAAGCATGGGGGCGGCCATCCGCGAAGCCTTCGGCCACCGCGGTTTTTGGCTGCTGAATCTCGGGTTCCTCACGTGCGGATTCCAGCTCGCCTTTATCGGTGCGCACATGCCGGCGTATCTGCTCGACAAGGGGCTCACCGGCCGCCACGGCATGGTCGCGCTGGCGCTGATTGCCGCCGCCAACATCGTCGGCACGTATTACTGCGGCGCGCTGGGCGGGCTGTTCCGGCGCAAGTATCTGCTCTCGTTGCTGTACCTGATTCGCACGGCGGCAATTGCGCTGTTTATCCTGCTGCCGCTGTCGCCGGCAACGCTGTATGCGTTTGCCATCGTGATGGGCCTGCTGTGGCTCGGCACGGTGCCGCTGACGAACGGGCTGCTGTCGCAGGTGTTTGGGGTGCGCTACATCGGCAGGCTGTTCGGCTTCGTGTTCCTCGGTCACCAGATCGGCGCGTTCCTGGGCGTGTGGCTGGGCGGCGTGGTGTACGACCACCTGCATTCCTACGATGCAATCTGGTTTGGTGCGATGGTGCTCGGCGTGGTGGCCGCGCTCCTGCACTGGCCGATCGACGATCGCCAACTCGCGCGCACGCCGATGGCGCTGCCGGCATGAAGGATCGGCTCAATCGATGGGCGGCGTGGGCGCTGGCGGCGGCCGGCGCTGCCCTCGTCTTTGCGGCGTGGCTGACGCCGGAAGGTGCATTTTCTTTTGTGACGTTGGCGTCCTTCTGCGGGTAGGGCGACGCACGATCCCGATTTGTGAAACAATATCGGGTTAATCACTAGTGGGCACTGGTACGGTTTGCGCGGGAATTACGTCGCTTTTGCGTCGTTCTCCTGTGAATGCCACCGTTCAGACATGACTTACGCCGTCAAGGAAATCTTCTACACGCTGCAAGGCGAGGGTGCCAACACCGGCCGCGCAGCTGTCTTCTGCCGCTTTGCCGGCTGCAATCTCTGGAGTGGGCGCGAAGCCGATCGCGCCACCGCCGTCTGCCAGTTCTGTGACACCGACTTCGTCGGCACGGACGGCACGCAAGGCGGCAAATACGCCACCGCCGACGCACTCGCCGATACCGTTGCCGCCGAATGGCCGGCCAGCGCCACGGGCGGCAAGCCGCTCGTCATCTGCACCGGCGGCGAGCCGCTGCTGCAACTCGACACGCCGCTGATCGACGCGCTGCACGCACGCGGCTTCGAAATCGCCATCGAGACCAACGGCACCATCGCCGTGCCGGAGGGCATCGATTGGGTGTGCGTGAGCCCCAAGATGGGCTCTGAACTTGTCGTCACGCGCGGCGACGAGCTGAAGGTGGTGATCCCGCAAGACGGGCAAGACCTCGACGCATACGAACGGCTGGATTTCCAGCATTTCTTCCTGCAGGCCATGGACGGCCCGCTCGCCCGGCAAAATACGGCGGCTGCCGTTGAGCTGTGCCAGCGCCGGCCGCGCTGGCGCCTGTCGCTGCAAACCCATAAGATGCTGGGCATCCGCTAAGGCGGGCCGCAGCACTTTGTCCCCGGTTTTCTGCCGGTTCCAGCCGTTTCGCGGCGCCCGCTGCCGCCACCTTGCTCCATGACCAAGACCGTTTCCATTACGCGCCGGCTCGAATTCGACGCCGGCCACCGCATCCCGGGCCATGCCGGCCAGTGCCGCAACCTGCACGGCCATCGCTATCAGCTCGAACTCACGCTGACCGGCGAAGTTCTGCACAACGACAAAGCCGCCGACGACGGCATGATCCTCGACTTCGGCGACGTCAAGCAGCTCGCCAACAAGCATCTCGTCGACCTGTGGGATCACGCTTTCCTCGTCTATCGCGGCGACACCAAGCTCGTTGAATTCCTGAACGACATGGAAGGCGGTCATAAGACCGTCGTGCTGAATGACGTGCCCACCGTCGAGAACCTCGCGCAGGTGGCCTTCGACATTCTCGAGCCGGTGTTCCGCAACACGTTCGGGCACCATCTGCGCCTGTCCAAGCTCGTGCTGTACGAAACCCCGAACTGCTGGGCCGACGTGAAGCTCGCGCGCCCGCACGAGCAGGATTGATTCGACAGCGCCGGATCGCATGACCACACCGCACGTCCTGACCCCGCCCGCCGACATGTCAGCCCACGAGCGCGACGGTTACTGGATGCAGCAGGCGCTCGTGCAGGCCAAGTTCGCATGGGGGCAGGGCGAGGTGCCCGTGGGCGCAGTGGTCGTGCGCGGCAACGAGATCGTCGGCGTTGGCTACAACGCGCCGATCGGCACGCATGACCCATCGGCGCATGCAGAGATGCGCGCCCTGCGCCAGGCCGCCGAGAAGCTGGGCAACTACCGCCTGCCCGACTGCGAAGTCTTCGTGACGCTGGAGCCGTGCGTGATGTGCGCCGGCGCCATGCTGCATGCCCGTGTGGCGCGCGTCGTCTACGGCGCGCCGGACCCCAAAACGGGCGCCGCGGGCAGCATCCTCGACCTGTTTGCCGAGACGCGGCTGAACCACCAGACCGCCATCACCGGCAGCGTGCTCGCGCAGGAATGCGGCGACATGCTGCGCGCCTTCTTTGCCGAGCGCCGCGCGAGCCAAAAGGCTGCGCGACTGGCCTCCATTGAGCCCAACGACCCCACGACATGACTACCGTTCGCCTGATTGCGCCTTCCGGCTACCCGAACGATGCGGCCGTCGCCGAGCGCGGCGTGGCGTTTCTTGAAGGCCAGGGCTGCACGATCGTCAACCGTGAATGCCTGCATCGCCGCCATCAGCGCTTTGCCGGCGGCGAACTTGCGCGTCTGGCCGACCTGCACCAGATCGGCGCCGGCAGCGGCCAGGAAATCGCCATGGCTATCCGCGGCGGCTACGGCCTCACGCGGCTGCTGGACCGCATCGATTTCATCGACATCGGCCGCCGCGCGCAGGCCACCAACGCGATCATCGTTGGGCACAGCGATTTCACCGTGTTTTCGCTCGCGTACCTCGCGGCCACGGGCGGCGTGACGTTTGCCGGCCCGCACGTGTGCTCCGATTTCGGGCCGGAAACGGTTGATCCGTTCATGCTCGAGCACTTCTGGGGCGTCCTGCGCAGCCCGACGTACACGCTGCGCGTGGATGTGCCGCAGCCAAAGGAATGCGCGCATCCGGGGCGCTATGCCGGCACGCTGTGGGGCGGCAACCTGGCGATGCTGTCCAGCCTGGTCGGTACGCCGTATCTGCCCGACATCCGTGACGGCATTCTCTTCGTTGAGGACATCAACGAGCACCCGTACCGCATCGAGCGCATGCTGCTGCAGCTGCAGCAGGCTGGCGTGCTCGATACCCAGCAGGCGCTGGTGCTGGGCGATTTCTCCGGCTATCGCACCACGCCGTATGATGCCGGCTACGACTTCGACGCCATGCGGGCCTACCTGGCCGAGCATCTGTCGATTCCGGTGCTGACGGGCTTGCCGTTCGGACATTGCCCGACCAAGGCGACGCTGCCGATTGGCGCGCAGGCGACGCTCGACGTGGACGCCACGGGCTTTACGCTGCACCTGTCGGGCTATCCGACGCTCAGGGCCTGACCACACGGCCATCCGCATCACCGGCGGGTGGTAAAATCTCCGGTTTCCCAAACGGTGTCCGCAATGTGTGCGCGGCGCCGGCTCACCGCTTTCCAATCAAGGTCTTCACGTGCTTTCCACCGCCAACATCACCATGCAGTTCGGGCCCAAGCCCTTGTTCGAGAACATCTCGGTCAAGTTTGGCGAGGGCAATCGCTATGGCCTGATCGGCGCCAACGGCTGTGGCAAGTCGACCTTCATGAAGATCCTGGGTGGCGATCTGGAGCCGAGCTCGGGCACCGTGATGCTGGAACCGGGCGTCCGCCTGGGCAAGCTGCGCCAGGACCAGTTCGCCTACGAAGACATGCGCGTGCTGGACGTGGTGATGATGGGCCACACCGAGATGTGGGCCGCCGCGCAAGAGCGCGACGCCATCTACGCCAACCCGGAAGCGACCGACGAAGACTACATGAAGGCCGCCGAACTGGAGGCGAAGTACGCCGAATACGACGGGTACACGGCCGAAGCCCGCGCCGGCGAACTGCTGCTGGGCGTCGGCATCCCGACCGACCAGCACAACGGCCCGATGAGCGCGGTCGCCCCGGGCTGGAAGCTGCGCGTGCTGCTGGCGCAGGCGCTGTTTTCGAACCCCGATGTCCTGCTGCTGGACGAACCGACCAACAACCTCGACATCAACACGATCCGCTGGCTGGAATCGGTGCTCAACGAGCGCAATTCCACCATGATCATCATTTCCCACGATCGCCACTTCCTGAACTCGGTCTGCACGCACATGGCCGACATGGACTACGGCACGCTGAAGGTCTACCCGGGCAACTACGACGACTACATGGAAGCCTCCATGCAGGCGCGCGAACGCCAGATGGCGGCCAACGCCCGCGCCAAGGAGCGCATTGCCGACCTGCAGGACTTCGTGCGCCGCTTCTCGGCCAACAAGTCCAAGGCACGCCAGGCCACGTCGCGCCTCAAGCAGATCGACAAGATCAAGGTGGAAGACATCAAGCCGTCGTCGCGCCAGAACCCGTTCATCCGCTTCGAGTTCGAGAAGAAGCTGCACAACCTGGCCGTGGAAACCGAGAACGCACGCAAGCGGTACGACCGCACGATCTTCGACGGCCTGACCATGGCCGTGCGCGCCGGCGAAAAGATCGCCATCATCGGCGAGAACGGCGCGGGCAAGACGACGCTGCTGCGTTGCCTGCTCAACGGCGCCGTCAAGACCGGCGTGCAGCGCGGCATCGAGTTGGACGGCGGTACCGTCAAGTGGGCCGAGCACGCCAACGTCGGCTACATGCCGCAGGACACCTACGAAGAATTCCCCGAAGACCGCGACCTGATGGACTGGATGAGCCAGTGGACGCAGGCCGGCGATGACGACCAGTCGCTGCGCGGCACGCTCGGACGTCTGCTGTTCTCGGCCGACGACATCAAGAAGAGCGTCAAGGTGCTCTCGGGCGGCGAGAAGGGCCGCATGATCTGGGGCAAGCTGATGCTGGGCCGCCACAACGTGTTGGCGCTGGACGAGCCGACCAACCACATGGACATGGAGTCGATCGAATCGCTGCAGATCGCGCTCGACAAGTTCGACGGCACGCTGATCTTCGTATCGCATGACCGCGAATTCGTCAGCGGGCTGGCAACACGCATCATCGAAGTGCGTACCGACGGCACGCTGACCGACTACCTTGGCACGTACGACGAGTACCTGCAGAGCCAGGGCGTGGAAGTCTGATTCTCAGTCGGCGGGCAAGAAGATAGGCGGCCAATGTGCCGCCTTTTTTTTGTTCACGGTGTCTTGCGCACCGTGGCGCTCAGGCCTTGCCGGAGACGGCCGAAGAGGGCCGCGCATCCCCCTGAGCCCCTGCAGGCGCATCTGCCGCCTCGGCCGCCAGGTGCGCAGTGCTGAACTGCATCTGCGCATACGGCACAAACCGCGTCTTGAACTTCCAGCGGTATACGAGCCAGATCGCCACGAATACGAACACACCGCAATACGTCGACAGGAACGCGCCAAGGTTCTCCACCGGCGCAAGCAGCGCCTTGGTGTTCTGCCCGAGGATGATCACCACGCAAAGGATCGCCACCATGATCGGCCCGAACGGAAAGAACGGCGACCGATAGGCCAGCTGCCTCGCCGAATGGCCCTGGCTCACGAAACCCTTGCGGAAGCGGTAGTGCGCCAGGGCGATGCCGAACCAGGCGATGAAGCACGTGACCGCAGACGTGTTCAGCAGCCACAGGTAGACGACCTGGTCGCCAAACAGTGAACTGAAGAAGCACAGCGCGCCCACGGCCGACGTGACGACCAGCGCCCGATGCGGCACGCCGTTGCCCGACACCTTCGCAAACCAGCGCGGCGCCTGGCCTTCGAGCGCGAGGTCGTAGAGGATCCGCGTCGATACATAAAGGCTCGAGGTGCCCGACGACAGCAGCGCAGTCAGCACCACCGCGTTCATCATCCCGGCGGCAAACGCGAGGCCGGCATGCTGGAACACCAGCGTGAACGGGCTCACACCGATGTCGGTGGCTTCATTGCGCAGCAGGTTCGGATCGGTGTACGGCAGCAGCACGCCGATGATGAGAATCGCCAGCACATAGAACAGCAGGATGCGCCAGAACGTCTGGCGGATCGCGCGCGGGATCGTGCGCGAAGGGTTCTCCGCCTCGCCGGCCGCCACGCCCACGGTCTCCACGCCCTGGAACGAGAACCCGGCGATCATCGCCACGCCCACCATGGCCGGTACGCCGCCCACGAACGGCGCGTCGCCGACGGTGAAGTTGTGCCAGCCGGAAGCCGGCCCGCCGTGCATGATGCCGAAGACCATGGCCAGCCCGATCAGCAGGAACACGACAATGGTCACTACCTTCACCATCGAGAACCAGTATTCCGCTTCACCAAAGCCGCGCACCGAGAAGGCGTTGAGCATGAACATGAGCAGCAGGAACGCTGCGCTCCACACGATGCCCGACACCCCCGGAAACCAGTACTTCATCACCAGCTGGGCCGCCGCCAGCTCAACCGCCACCGTCACGGCCAATGAGAACCAGTAGTTCCACCCGAGCGCAAAGCCAAAGCCTTCTTCCACATACAGCCGGCTGTAGGTCACAAACGAGCCGGACACCGGCAGATGCACCGCCAGCTCGCCGAGGCTCGTCATCAGGCAATAGACCATGACGCCGATGAGCGTGTAGGTGAGCAGGGCGCCGCCCGGGCCGGCCTGCGCAATCGACGCGCCGGACGCGACGAACAGGCCCGTGCCGATGGCGCCGCTCAGGGCGATCATCATGATGTGGCGCGAGCGCAGGCGGCGGCGCAGTTGGGATTGAGCCTCGAGCCCGGTGGGGGTGATGGGTGTATGCATGACAGTGAAGCCGTGGTCGGGCGTCCAACAATCAAAACGCCCGCCGGCGCAAAGCGATCGGCAGGCGGGCAGGGTTATTGCGGCGCGCGGGTGGAGACGGTCGGAAGTTCGGGGCCGGCATCCTGGCCGGCCAGCGGGTCGCGCGTGACGGGCGGGCGCGGGAAGTGCATGTCCTGGTAGCGCACGATGCCGCCGCCGCGCACGAGCCGGTAACCGAACCAGATCGCAAAGAAGATCGGGATGCCGATATAGGTGGCGATCACCGCCGGCCAGTCGATCGTGCCGCTGGTGAACGCCTGATAGTTCTGGCCCAGCGTGATGACCAGGCACAGCGCAAACGCGAACAGCGGTCCGTACGGGAAGAATTTGGAGCGATACGGCAGTTGCGACGAATCATGCCCCTGCGCCACCAGCCCCTTGCGAAAGCGGTAGTGGCTGACGGCAATGCCGAGCCACGCCACAAAGCCGGTCATGCCGGACGTGTTGAGCAACCACAGGTAGACCGTCTTGTCGCCGTACAGCGAGCTCAGGAAGCACAGCGCGCCCACGGCCGTTGTGGCCAGCAGTGCATTGCGCGGCACACCGTTCCGGGAGAGCTGCGCAAAGATGCGCGGCGCCCGGCCTTCCGTCGCCAGGTTGTAGAGCATCCGCGTGGATGCATACATGCCCGAGTTGCCCGCCGACAGCACGGCCGTCAGGATCACCGCATTCATCAACCCCGCCGCAAACGCCAGGCCGGCATGCTTGAACACCAGCGTGAACGGGCTCACGCCAATGTTGGTGACTTCCGTCGACAGCAGATTCGGATCGGTGTACGGCACCAGCACGCCGATGATGAAGATGGCCAGTACATAAAACAGCAGGATGCGCCAGAACACCTGCTTGACCGCACGCGGAATGGTGCGTGCCGGGTCGGCCGATTCGCCAGCCGCCACGCCGATCAGCTCCGTCCCCTGAAACGAGAACCCCGCGATCATCGCCACGCCGATCATCGCCGGCAGTCCGCCCACAAACGGCGCATCACCGATCGTCAGATTCTGCAGGCCCGATTGCGGACCGCCCTTCATGATCCCGAAGATCATCGCCAGGCCAATGCCGATGAAGAAGATGACCGTGACGACCTTGATGAGCGCGAACCAGTATTCCGCCTCGCCAAAGCCGCGCACCGAGATGGCGTTGAGCAGGAACATGACGGCGAGGAACACGGCGCTCCACAGCACGCCCGGCACATCGGGAAACCAGTAATGCATGACGAGCTGCGCGGCCGCCAGCTCCACGGCAATCGTCACGGCCCAGTTGTACCAATAGTTCCAGCCGAGCGCGAAGCCGAAGCCTTCGTCCACGTACAGCGCACCGTAGGTGGCAAACGACCCCGAAACCGGCATATAGGCGGCAAGCTCGCCTAGGCTGGTCATCAGGAAATAGACCATCGCCCCGATCAGGATGTAGGCGGCGAGGGCGCCTCCGGGGCCGGCCTGCGAGACCGACGCGCCCGAGGCCACGAAGAGCCCGGTGCCGATCGACCCGCCGATGGCGATCATGGTGAGATGGCGCGCGCGCAATGTGCGGCGCAAGCCCGGCGTCTCTGAGGACGGGGTAGCGTGTTCTGACATGGATACAGAGTGGTCGATTTTGCTCGGATCGCGAATCAAATCGACGAAATGTGACGAGACGTCCCCGTGCCTGATGGGCACCTGGCGAACGAAATGCGCGACTCTATCAAAACCGTCACGTAGCGGGCAAAAAATCCGTGCTGCAGCACACGGTTTGAACCCGCCGAGGCGTGCCGCATCGCCCTCCAGACGGCGCCGTGCAGCGCAAAAATAAAAATTGAACGACCGTGCTATTTTGTGTATTCTGTGTCGAGTCGCGGCCTTACCGCGCGTTAAAAAAACGACATTCGAGAGACAGTTCAACCGCGAGGCACGGTGCGCCTGATCTGCCGGCCCTCGCATCACCAAAGGAACCAGCATGACTGCGGAGTACAAGGTCCAGGACGGCGTTGCCGTCATCACGCTCAGCAACCCGCCCGTCAACGGCCTTGGCCATTCCACGCGGCTGGGCATCGTTGAAGGTATGGTCAAGGCGGGCGACGACCCGAGCGTCAAGGCCATCGTGATCACCGGCGCTGGCAAGGCCTTCTCGGGCGGCGCCGACATCCGCGAGTTCAACACCCCCAAGGCAACCCAGGAGCCGACGCTGCACGCTGTCATCAAGGCGGTCGAGTCGAGCACCAAGCCGGTCGTCGCGGCCATCCACTCGGTGGCGATGGGCGGTGGACTGGAACTGGCGATGGGCTGCCACTTCCGCGTGGCCGCACCCGGCGCGCAGATCGCGCTGCCCGAAGTGAAGCTGGGCATCCTGCCGGGCGCAGGCGGCACGCAACGTCTGCCGCGCGCCATCGGCCTGGAGCCGGCGCTGAACATGATCGTGTCCGGCAACGCCATCCCGTCGGAAAAGCTCGCCAAGAGCGGCCTGTTCGACCAGATGATCGAAGGCGACCTGATGGCCGGCGCCATCGAGTTCGCGCTGAAGGCCGCGGCCGAGGGCAAGCTGCCCAAGCTGCGCGATCGCAAGGTCGAGCACGACAATCCGCAAGGCTTCCTGCAATTCGCGCGCAACACGGTCGCAGCCGTTGCAAAGAACTTCCCCGCGCCGGGCAAGTGCGTGGACGCCGTGCAGGCCGCCGTCGAAAAACGCTTCGACGACGGCATCAAGTTCGAGCGCGAGTTGTTCATCGAGCTGGTGAACACGCCTGAATCGCGCGCGCTGCGCCATGCGTTCTTCGGCGAGCGCGCTGCGAGCAAGATCCCCGACGTGCCGGAAGACACGCCAGTGCGCAAGGTCGAGAAGGTGGCCGTGATCGGCGCCGGCACGATGGGCGGCGGCATCTCGATGAACTTCCTGAACGCCGGCATTCCGGTGACGATCCTGGAAACCAAGCAGGAAGCGCTGGACCGCGGCGTCGCGACCATCCGCAAGAACTACGAGAACAGCGCCAAGAAGGGCAAGCTCACGCAAGAGAAGGTCGAGCAGCGCATGGCCCTGCTCAAGCCGACGCTGTCCTACGACGACATCAAGGACGCCGACCTCGTCATCGAGGCCGTCTTTGAAGAAATGGGCGTCAAGGAGGTCGTGTTCAAGAAGCTCGACGAAGTCGTCAAGCAGGGCGCGATCCTGGCGTCGAACACCTCCACGCTGGACGTCGACAAGATCGCCAGCTTCACCAAGCGTCCGCAGGACGTGGTCGGCATGCACTTCTTCAGCCCGGCCAACGTGATGAAGCTGCTGGAAGTCGTGCGCGGCAAGGAAACGGCCAAGGACGTGCTGGCCACGGTCATGAAGCTGGCCAAGGTCATCAAGAAGACGGCGGTCGTCTCGGGCGTGTGCGACGGCTTCATCGGCAACCGCATGATCGAGCAATACAGCCGCCAGGCCGGCTACCTGCTGGACGAAGGCGCGCTGCCCGAGCAGGTCGACAAGGCGATCGAAAAATTCGGCTTTGCCATGGGCCCGTTCCGCATGGGCGACCTGGCCGGCAACGACATCGGCTGGGCCATCCGCAAGCGCCGCGCCGTGGACAAGCCGGACATCGTCTATTCGAAGACGGCCGATCTGCTGTGCGAGATGGGCCGCTTCGGCCAGAAGACGGGCGGCGGCTGGTACGACTACAAGGCAGGTGACCGCAAGCCGTATCCGAACCAGCAGGTCAATGACATGATCGTCCAGCACTCGAAGGATCTGGGCATCACGCGCCGCAAGATTTCGGACGAGGAAATCGTGGAGCGCCTGGTGTTCGCGCTGGTCAACGAAGGCGCGAAGATCCTGGAAGAGGGCATTGCCTCCAAGGCTTCCGATATCGACATGGTGTACCTGACCGGCTACGGCTTCCCGCTGTTCCGTGGCGGCCCGATGCTCTACGCAGACACCGTCGGGTTGTACAACGTCGTGCAAGCCATGCGGCGCTACAGCAAGGGCTACCACGGCGAAGCATGGCAGGTCGCCCCGCTGCTGCAGAAGCTGGCCGACGAGGGCAAGGCCTTCAATGGCTGAATAAGCGGCCAATTCATCGACGCGATCACCGCCATGCAACTCACGCCCACCGACTGCCTGCTGATCATCGACGTGCAGAACGACTTTCTGCCCGGCGGTGCGCTGGCCGTGCCGGACGGCGACCAGGTCATCCCGGTCGTCAACCGGCTCGCCAAGGCCTTCGGGCCCGCTGCGCGCACGGTGCTGACGCAGGACTGGCACCCGCGCGAGCACGTGTCGTTCTCGGCCAACCATGCGGGCACGCAGCCGTTCGGCACGATCGACCTGCCGTACGGCCAGCAGGTGCTGTGGCCCGTGCACTGTGTGCAGCACAGCACGGGCGCCGCGCTCGCTGAGGGGCTGGACGTGCCGCATGCGCAGTTGATCGTCCGCAAGGGCTATCACCCGCACATCGACAGCTACTCGGCATTCTTTGAAGCGGATCGGAAGACGCCGACCGGCCTGCTGGGCTACCTGCGCGAGCTTGGGGTCCAGCGCGTGTTCTGCGTCGGGCTCGCCACGGATTTCTGCGTGGCATGGTCGGCACTGGATGCGCGTGCTGCGGGGCTGGAAGTCGCCGTCATCGAAGATGCCTGCCGCGCGATCGACCTCAACGGTTCGCTGGCGCAGGCGTGGCAGCGCATGACGGATGCGGGCATCGCGCGGTTGCAGTCGCACGCGATCTTGAACGGATAACGGAATACCACGGGCGCAGCCGAAGCTGCGCCCCCACCAGATACGAGGAGCAACACCATGACCGAAGCAGTCATCGTTTCCACCGCACGTACGGGCCTGGCCAAGAGCTGGAAGGGCGCCTTCAACATGACGCACGGCGCCACGCTCGGCGGCCACGCAGTGCAGCACGCCATCGCCCGCGCCAAGATCGAGCCGGGCGAGGTGGAAGACGTCCTGATGGGCTGCGCGAACCCGGAAGGCGCGACGGGCGCCAACATCGCGCGCCAGATCGCCCTGCGCGCCGGCTGCCCCGTGACCGTGCCGGGTGCGACCGTCAATCGCTTCTGCTCGTCGGGCCTGCAGACCATCGCGATGGCCGCGCAGCGCGTGATCGCCGATGAGGGCGACATCTTCGTGGCCGGCGGGGTGGAGTCCATCTCGTGCGTGCAGCAGGAGATGAACCGCCACATGCTGCAGGAAGGCTGGCTGAACAAGCACAAGCCTGAAATCTACTGGAGCATGCTGCAGACCGCCGAGAACGTCGCCAAGCGCTACAACATCAGCAAGGAGCGCCAGGACGAATACGGCGTGCAGAGCCAGCAACGCGCCGCCGCCGCTGCGGCCGCCGGCAAGTTCAACGACGAGATCGTCCCGATGACGACCGTCATGGGCGTGGCCGATGCCAAGACCGGGCAGATCATGACGCGCGAAGTCACGATCTCGGCTGATGAAGGCATTCGTCCGGACACGACGCTCGAAGGGGTGACGAAGATCCGCACCGCCATGCCCGGCGGCGTGATCTCGGCCGGCAACGCCAGCCAGTTCTCCGACGGCGCATCGGCCGCGGTGGTGATGAACGGCAAGGTGGCAGCCGCCAAGGGCCTGCAGCCGCTGGGCGTGTTCCGCGGCTTTGCCGTGGCCGGCTGCGAGCCGGACGAAATGGGCATCGGCCCCGTCTTTGCCGTGCCCAAGCTGCTGAAGAAGGCGGGTCTGAAGGTGGAAGACATCGGCCTGTGGGAACTGAACGAAGCGTTCGCCGTGCAGGTGCTGTACTGCGCAGACAAGCTTGGCATCCCGATGGACCGCCTGAACGTCAACGGCGGCGCCATCGCCGTGGGCCACCCGTACGGCGTGTCGGGTGCACGCCTGGTCGGCCACGCGCTGATCGAAGGCAAGCGCCGCGGCGTCAAGTACGTGGTCGTGACCATGTGCATCGGCGGCGGCCAAGGCGCAGCCGGCCTGTTCGAGGTGCTCTGAACAGACAGGCTCCCGCGCAAAACGGGAGCCTGTTTTGTTTCTGGTAGCGCTGGCCTGATCGCCATCTCGCGCGCGCCTTTCTTTGCTTGCTTTCTTTGGCAAGACGAAGAGGGTGAGTCGGGCCCGGCACGGCACGAAACAAGGGGTTGACCCAAAGCCCTCGCCCGGGCAGGGCACGAAACACAGGATGCACCACCAACATCATGTCCTCGAAACTGCTATCCCGCCGCGACCTCAGCTTCCTGCTCTACGAATGGCTCAACGTCGAATCGCTCACACGCATTCCGCGTTATGCCGACCATTCCCGCGAAACGTTCGATGCCGCCCTCGACACCTGCGAGCGCATCGCCACCGACCTTTTCGCCCCGCATAACAAGAAGAACGATCAGCAGGAACCGCATTTCGACGGCACCCGGGTCCACATCATCCCCGAGGTGAAGGCCGCGCTGGACGCTTTCAACAAGGCCGGCCTGATGGCCGCGGGGCAGGATTTCCAGCTCGGCGGCATGCAACTGCCCACCGTGGTCGAGAAAGCGGGTTTCGGCTTCTTCAAGGCCGCCAACGTCGGCACCAGCTCGTATCCGTTCCTCACCATCGGCAATGCGAACCTGCTGCTCGCGCACGGCACGCCGGAGCAGATCGAAACGTTCGTGCAGCCCGAGATGGAAGGCCGCTTCTACGGCACGATGTGCCTGTCGGAGCCGCAGGCCGGGTCGTCGCTGTCGGACATCGTCACGCGCGCGGAGTACGAAGGCGAATCGCGGCTCGGCCCCCAGTACCGCCTGACCGGCAACAAGATGTGGATCTCCGCCGGCGAGCATGAGCTGTCGGAGAACATCATCCACCTCGTGCTGGCAAAGATCCCTGGCCCGGACGGCAAGCTGATTCCCGGCGTGAAGGGCATTTCGCTGTTCATCGTGCCGAAGTTCCTCGTCAACGAAGACGGCTCGCTCGGCGAGCGCAACGACGTGGTGCTCGCCGGCCTGAATCACAAGATGGGCTATCGCGGCACGACCAACTGTCTGCTGAACTTTGGCGAAGGCACGCAGTTCCGTCCGAAGGGTGCTGACGGCCAGCCGCGCGCCGGTGCCGTCGGCTACCTCGTCGGCGAGCCGCACAAGGGGCTCGCCTGCATGTTCCACATGATGAACGAGGCGCGCATCGGCGTCGGCATGGGCGCGACGATGCTCGGCTACACGGGCTACCTGCACGCACTGGACTACGCGCGCAACCGCCCGCAGGGGCGTCCGGTGGGGCCGTCGGGCAAGAACCCCGCGTCCCCGCAGATCCGCATCATCGACCACGCCGATGTCCGCCGCATGCTGCTCGCGCAGAAGGCGTACGTGGAAGGCGCGCTCGGCCTGAACCTGTATTGCGCCAAGCTGGTCGACGAAGAGCGCGGCGAGACGGATGCCGCCAAGCGCGCCAAGCTTGGCCTGCTGCTGGACATCCTCACCCCGATCGCGAAGAGCTGGCCGTCGCAGTGGTGCCTGGAGGCCAACAGCCTGGCGATCCAGGTGCACGGCGGTTACGGCTACACGCGCGAATACAACGTCGAGCAGTTCTACCGCGACAATCGCCTGAACCCGATCCACGAAGGCACGCACGGCATCCAGGGCCTGGACCTGCTCGGCCGCAAGGTCGTCATGCACGACGGCGCCGCGTTCACGGCCCTTGGCGAGCGCGTGCAGGCCACCGTCGGGCGCGCGCTGGAAACCGACGACGAAACGCTGGTCGGCCACGGCCGTGCACTCGGCATGGCTGCGCAGAAGCTCGCCAAGGTCACCCAGACGCTGTGGGCCGCCGGCGATCCGCGCGTCACGCTGGCCAACGCATCGGTGTATCTGGAAGCGTTCGGCCACGTCGTCATCGCGTGGATCTGGCTGGAGCAGGCGCTGTCCGCCGCCAGGGCCTTGCCGGATGCCCATGGCGAGAACGCTGACTTCTACCGCGGCAAGCTGCAGGCCGCACGCTACTTCTTCCAGTGGGAACTGCCGAAGATCGACCCGCAGATCGCGCTGCTGGGCTCGCTCGACACGACCACGCTGGATATGCAGGACGCCTGGTTCTAGGCCATCGCAAACAACAACGAGACAGGAGACACCATGGGTACGCTGAAATCGCTGTTCGATCTCTCGGGCAAGACCGCGCTGGTCACGGGCGGCTCGCGCGGGCTTGGCCTGCAGATTGCCGAAGCGTTGGGCGAGCAGGGCGCACGCATCGTCTTGTCGGCCCGCAAGGCCGATGAGCTGAAGGAAGCGCAGGCGCACCTGAAGTCGCTCGGCATCGAGGCCGACTGGATTGCCGCCGATGGCGCCGTCGAAGCCGACATCCAGCGCCTGGCCGACGGGGCGCTTGCCAAGCTCGGCCACGTCGACATCCTCGTCAACAACGCTGGCGCCACGTGGGGCGCACCGGCCGAAGACCACCCGGTGGAGGCGTGGGACAAGGTGATGAATCTGAACATCCGCGGCCTGTTCCTGCTCTCGCAGCAGATCGGCAAGCGATCGATGATCCCGCGCAAGTACGGCAAGATCATCAACGTGGCGTCGATCGCCGGCCTGAAGGGCAATGCGCCGGGCACGCTCGACACGATCGCCTACAACACCAGCAAGGGCGCGGTGGTCAACTTCACCCGTGCGCTGGCGGGCGAATGGGGCGAGTACAACATCACTGTCAATGCCATCGCGCCGGGCTTCTTCCCTTCGAAGATGACGCGCGGTTCGCTGGAAAAGCTGGGCGTCGACACGCTCGCCGCGCGCACGCCGCTGCGTCGCATTGGCGATGACGAAGACCTCAAGGGGGTGGCGGCGCTCTTCGCGTCAGACGCTTCGAAGCACATCACGGGCCAGATCCTGGCCGTCGACGGCGGCGTGAGCGTGGTCTAATTTCGGCTGCTTTCCACTCTCTTGAACGCAGCATGAGCGCAGACAACAACGGTTTTCCGATCGACATTCCCTTCCTGAAGCTTCTCGGCATGCGCTGCCTGAAGGCCGAGGGCGGCGAGGGCATCGTCGAACTCGCCCTTGAAGCCCAGCACATGAACAGTTGGGAAATGGCCCACGGCGGCGTGACCATGACGATGCTCGACGTGGCGATGGCCATGGCGGGCCGCTCGGCGGACACACACGGCCGCGGCGTGGTGACGATCGAGATGAAGACGGCGTTCATGCAGCCCGGACGCGGCACGCTCACGGCGAGCGCGCGCTGCGTGCACCAGTCGACCACCATGGCCTTCTGCGAAGGCGAGGTGCGCGATTGCGACGGCAAGCTGGTGGCACGCGGCTCAGGCACGTTCAAGTTCGTCAAGCGGATGCCGCCGCCGCGCACACCTGAGCCGGGCGCGGACGGCTGATCTGCCTGCAATGAAGTCCGCAGTACAGCCATGCCGGGTGGCAGGCCGAATCCGGTTCGGCTCATAAGAAGAACCATCTAGGAGATGACGATGCAACAACCTGCGCGGCGGGCCGTGTCCGCCCTTGCCATCACGCTGCTTTGCGCCACCGGACTGACCATGACCCTCGAAGGATGCGCTTCCCATCCGGCCCCGGCGGCCGATGCGCCGGCCACCGTGCAAGCACCCCCTGCACCGAACCCGCCGGCGCAGAAGCCGCTGACGGCCGACGAATCCGACCCGAACAAGATGGGCTGGATGCAGGGCTTCCCGCCGCCGCCCGATCGCATCATCCGCTTTGACCTGGCGGGCAACATGTTCCCGCGCACGCGCTACGGCTACAGCCACGTGCGCGAGTTCGTGCCGACGCGCGCGGTCTGGCGCGGTGACGGCCCCGTCAGCAAGCTGCCGCGCGCCGAGCGCGACATCAGCGGCGTGCTGTTTACCGATCCGAACGGCACGCGCCGCACGTTTGCCGAGGCGCTCAAGCTGACCTACACCGACGGCATCCTCGTCATGCACAAGGGCAAGGTGGTCTACGAGCGTTACTTTGGCGCGCTCGATGCGCATACGCCGCACATCGCCATGTCGGTCACAAAATCGTTTGTTGGCACGCTGGCCGCCATGCTCGTGGCGGACGGCAAGCTCGATCCGGCTGCGCCGGTGACGCAGTACGTGCCGGAGTTGAAGGACACCGCCTATGGCGACGCCACCGTGCGCCAGGTCATGGACATGACCGTGGGCGTGCGTTACTCCGAGAACTATGCCGACCCGAACGCCGATGTCTGGGCCTACGCCCGCGCCGGCGGCATGCTGCCGCGCCCGCCGGGCTACAAGGGCCCCGACAACTTCTACGACTACCTCACGACGCTGCGCAAGGAAGGCGAGCACGACGCGGAATTCGCGTACAAGACCGTCAACGCCGAAACGCTGGCGTGGATCGTGCGCCGTGCGTCGAACAAATCGCTGGCGGCGCTGCTGTCCGAGCGCATCTGGCAGCCGATGGGCGCACAGGACGATGCGTACTTCTCGGTCGACAGCATCGGTACGGAATCGGGCGGCGGTGGCCTGAACACCACGCTGCGCGACCTGGCGCGCTTTGGCGAGATGATCCGCAACGATGGCCGCTTCAATGGCAGGCAGATCCTGCCCAAGAGCGTGATCGACGACATCCGCCGCGGCGGCGACCCGGCCAAGTTTGCCAAGGCAGGCTACACGACGCTGCCCGGCTACTCGTATCGCAACATGTGGTGGGTTTCGAGCAATGATCATCACACGTTCGAAGCGCGCGGCATCCACGGCCAGCGCATCTATATTGATCCGGTGGCCCAGATGACGATCGTGCGCTATGCCTCGCACCCGGTCGCTGCCAATGCGGCCAATGATCCGGTCACGCATCGGGCATTTGCGGCGCTGGCCGAGTACTTCATGCAACACAAGTAACACCCCGACCCAACACCGATATCCGATATTCAGGAGCGTTTTTCATGTCGAAGACCTATCAGCGCATCGTTCTGGCTTCGCGCCCCCAGGGGGCCGTGACGCCCGAGAACTTCCGCCTGGAGACGGTGGATCTGCCGGAACTGCAGGACGGCCAGGTGCTGGTGCGCAACCATTTCCTGTCGCTCGACCCGTACATGCGCGGTCGCATGAACGACAGCAAGTCGTATGCGCAGCCGCAGCCGCTCGATGAAGTGATGATCGGCGGCACGGTGGGCGTGGTGGAGGCGTCCAGGAACCCGTCGTTTGCCGTCGGCGACAGCGTGGTCGGCATGTTCGGCTGGCAGGAGGTCGGCATCTCCGATGGCCGCGGCATCCAGAAGGTCGACACGCGTCACATTCCGCTGTCGGCATACCTGGGCGCGGTGGGCATGCCCGGTGTGACGGCGTGGTACGGCCTGAACAAGATCATGCACCCGAAGCCTGGCCAGACCGTGGCGGTGAGCGCCGCTTCGGGCGCCGTGGGCAGCGTGGTCGGCCAGCTGGCCAAGCTCAAGGGTTGCCGCGCCGTGGGTTTTGCCGGCGGCAAGGACAAGTGCGACTACGTGGTCAACGAACTCGGCTTTGACGCCTGTATCGACTACAAGGCCGCCAAGGACCCGAAAGAGCTCTACAGGATGCTCAAGGAGGCCACGCCGGACGGCATCGACGCGTACTTCGAGAACGTCGGCGGCACGATCCTCGACGCCGTGCTCTCGCGCATGAACCCGTTCGGGCGCATCGCCATGTGCGGCATGATCGCCGGCTACGACGGCCAGCCGCTGCCGATGCAGAACCCGCAGCTGATCCTGGTGTCGCGCCTGACGATCGAAGGCTTCATCGTCTCCGAACACATGGACGTGTGGCCGGAAGCACTGCGCGAACTCGGCGGCTACGTGGCACAGGGCAAGCTCAAGTTCCGCGAGAGCGTGGCGCAGGGCCTGGCGAGCGCGCCGGAAGCCTTCATGGGCCTGCTCAAGGGCAAGAACTTCGGCAAGCAGCTCGTCAAGCTGGTCTGACGTTTTGATGTGGCTGCACGGACTGTCAAGCCATTGACAGTCCGCCGGGCAGGGGCCGCCACAGAATGGCCCCACCCACAATGACTGCGTGAAGGAGACACCATGAATGCACCTGAAACCGCACACGCCAAGCGGCCCGACAGCATGAGCGCCAGCCTCAGCCCCGAGGCCGCCGCCCGCTATCGCAACCTGCCGCGTCCGCCGCAATTCGCCACCGTTGAAGAAGAGCGCCTGCACCGCAAGCAGCGGCTGGCTGCAGCGTTCCGGTTGTTCTCCAGATTCGGTTTCGATGAAGGTGTGGCCGGCCACATCACCGCGCGCGACCCCGAGCACCAGGACAGCTTCTGGGTGAACCCGTTCGGCGTGCACTTCAGCCAGGTCAAGGTGTCGAACCTGATCCGCTGCGATCACCACGGCAACGTGGTCGAAGGCGATTACCCGGTCAATGCCGCAGCGTTTGCGATCCACTCCCGCGTGCACCAGGCACGGCCCGACGCGGTGGCCGCGGCGCATTCCCACAGCACATACGGTCGCGCGTGGTCGACACTCGGGCGCAAGCTCGATCCGCTCACGCAGGACGTCTGCGCGTTCTACGAAGACCACGCCGTGTACGACGATTTCGGCGGCGTGGTAGTCGAGCTGGACGAAGGTCAGCGCATTGCCGAGGCGCTCGGCGACAACAAGGCCGCGATCCTGCAGAACCACGGCCTGCTGACAGTCGGCAAGACCGTCGACGAGGCGGCGTGGTGGTTCATCACGATGGAGCGCTCGTGCCAGGTGCAGCTGCTGGCCGAAGCCGCTGCCGCGCGCACGGGCGAGGCACCGCGCACGATTTCCGATGCGGCTGCGCGCCAGGCGTATTCCATCGTGGGCTCGGCGCAGGCGGGGTGGTTCCAGTTCCAGCCGCTCTATGCGCGCATCGTCAAAGAGCAACCCGATCTGCTCGATTGATCGGCGCCCACGAAACCACCAGGAATGCCCATGACGGATCTGATCCTGCATCACTACGCCACCTCGCCGTTTTCGGAGAAGGTGCGGCTGATCCTCGGCTACAAGGACCAGCCGTGGAAGTCCGTCACGGTGCCCTCCATCCTGCCCAAGCCCGACGTGATGCCGCTCACGGGCGGCTACCGGCGCACGCCGTTCCTGCAGATCGGCGCGGATATCTACTGCGATACGGCGCTGATCGCGCAGGTGCTCGAATCGATCCACCCGCTGCCGAAGCTGGTGCCGTCGGAGCATGCGGCGGCCGTGTTCGCCATGGCGCAATGGGCGGACACGACGCTGTTCTGGGCGACGGCCACCTACGTCACGCAGCCGGCCGGTTTCCAGAGCCTGTTCGGCGGCGCGCCCGAGGCATTCGTCAAGGCGTTCGTGGAAGACCGCAAGGCGATGCGCGCCGGCGGCACAGGCCTGCGCACGCCGCTGCCGGAAGCGACGTCGACCCTGCACGTCTTCCTGGCGCAGCTCGAGCGCCAGCTCGCGACCGGCGAGCACATCTTCCTGTTCGGAGAGCAGCCGACCGTGGCCGATTTCTCCGTCTACCACTGCCTGTGGTTCATTCGCCGCGCCGCGGCGGTGGCGGGCATTCTGGATGCCCATCCCGACGTGGTGGCATGGATGCACCGGGTCGCGGCGCTGGGCCATTCGCAGGCGCAGCCGATGACGCCCGCCGAAGCGCTCGATATTGCAAAGGCCGCCACGCCGCGCGCATTGACGGACACGAAGGCGGCCTTCGACGACCGCTACGGCCTGCCCAAGGGCACACGCGTGACGGTGGCCGCTGTCGATTACGGCGTGGACCCGGTCGAAGGCGAGCTGATCGTCTCCACGCGCGACGCCGTGGGCGTGCTGCGTGAAGATGCGCGTGTCGGGCAGGTGGTGGTGCATTTCCCGCGCGTGGGTTACGCCGTGCGCAAGGTCGAGACGGCAGACTGACGGCGTTGCCAACGCCATCGCATTTCATGCCAACAACACGAGAGAGACACGTATGAAGCAATTCGCAGGCGGTGTGGCCGTCATCACGGGCGGTGCGTCGGGTTTCGGCAAGGAGTTCGCCAAGAACGCGGCCGGGTTGGGCATGAAGCTGGTGCTGGCCGATATCCAGCAGGATGCGCTGGATGCCGCCGTGGCCGAGTTCACGGCGCAGGGCGTGGAAGTGATCGGGCTGCGCGTCGACGTGTCGAAGGTGGAAGACGTGCAGGCGCTGGCCGATGCGGCCATGAAGACGTTCGGCAAGGTGAACCTGCTGTTCAACAACGCGGGCGTGGGCGCGGGCGGTCTGATCTGGGAGAACACCGAGCGCGACTGGGACTGGGTGCTTGGTGTGAACCTGCATGGCGTGATCCACGGCGTGCGCATCTTCACGCCGCTCATGCTCGAAGCCGCCAGGAAGGATCCGTCGTACGAGGGCCATATCGTCAATACGGCGTCGATGGCGGGGCTGCTGAATGCGCCGGCCATGGGCATCTACAACGTGTCCAAGCATGCGGTGGTGGCGCTGTCCGAATCGCTGTACCAGGATCTGAGCCTGGTGACCGAGCAGATTCATTGCTCGGTGCTGTGCCCGTATTTCGTGCCGACCGGCATCACGCAGTCGGACCGCAACCGCCCGCAGGATCTCGCCAATACGGCGCCGCCGACCAAGTCGCAGCTCGTCTCGCGCGCCATGTCGGAGAAGGCTGTCAGTTCCGGCAAGGTGACGGCCGAGCAGGTCGGCAAGATGACCTTCGACGCCATCCGCAACGCGGGCTTCTACATCTATTCGCACCCGCACGCGCTGGCACCGGTGCAGCGCCGCTTTGAAGACATCATCTCGCAGCGCAACCCGTCGGACCCGTTCGATGGCAAGCCCGACGTGCGTGC
This sequence comes from Ralstonia sp. RL, assembly GCF_001683835.1. NCBI lineage: Bacteria > Pseudomonadati > Pseudomonadota > Betaproteobacteria > Burkholderiales > Burkholderiaceae > Ralstonia > Ralstonia sp. RL. The sequence continues at coordinate 113,073 of NZ_LWRX01000148.1, forward strand.
GCGTCTGGTCGATGCCCTGCGCGGGTGATCACACCTCCAAGACTTCCGGGACTGCCATGACCGCCGCACCCACTGCCGCCATCACCGAATCGCAATTCGCCGACCTGCCCAACGGCACGCGGCTGCATTACGCCAGCGCCGGCCAGCGCGGTGCGCCGCTCATGCTGTTTGTCCATGGCTTCCCGGAGTTCTGGTACGAGTGGGAGGCGCAGCTCGCCGCGTTTGGTGACACGCACTTTGCGGTGGCCCCCGACATGCGCGGCTTCAACCTGTCGAGCAAGCCGGCCGCGGTCGATGCGTACCGCCCGAAGATGCTCGTGCAGGATCTGGAGCAGTTCATCGCGGCGCTGGGCTATGAGCGCGCGATCGTGGTCGCGCACGACTGGGGCGGGGCGATCTGCTGGAACCTTGCCATCCAGCATCCGGAGCGGGTGGAGCGGCTGGTCATCATCAACTCGCCGCACCCTTGGGTGTTTGCGAATGCGCTGCTGAGCGATCCGGCACAGCAGGCTTCGTCGGCGTATATGAACTGGCTGCGCAAGCCGGGCTCGGAAGAGGCGCTGGCCGCCAACGACTTCGAAAAGCTCGAAGGCTTCTTCAGCGGCATGGGCCAGCCCGTGGCCGAATGGTTCACGCCCGAGGTGCGGGCGCGCTATCACGCGGCCTGGAGCCGGCCGGGCGAAGGCGGCTCGCATGGCCTGACAGGCGGCGTGAATTACTACCGCGCCTCGCCGCTGCACCCGCCCACCGAAGGCACGGCGCCGCTGCGCATCGACCAGATGCCGCCCGAGGCGTTCGTCGTCAAGGTGCCCACACTCGTGATCTGGGGCGAGATGGACATGGCGCTGCCGAAAAGCCTGCTCAACGGGCTAGAGCGGTTCATTCCGGACATGCGCCTGGAGCGCATTCCCGACGGTACGCACTGGGTCGTGCACGAACAACCGGAGCGCATTGCCGCGCTGATCCGGTCGTTCGTCGGCTGAACAACGCCGTTACATCGATTCGGCCAGCATGCGGCGGTAGTCGTCCGCCGTGGCGATGCGCGGGTTGGTCTTGTGGCAGTGGTCGAGCAGGGCGCCCTCGACCACGTGTTCGAGCGCGTCTTCCGGCACGCCCATCTGGCGCAGGCCCGTGGGCAGGCCCAGGCGCGCGGTGAGGTCATGCACCGCCTGCGCAAGATCAGCGCCGGCCGGCAGGTTCATCACGCGGCGCATGCGGGCATAGCGGTTGTCGCGCACGACCGTCTCTGCCGTCTCGTTGAAGCGCAGCACCGCCGGCAACACCACCGCATTGAGCGTGCCGTGATGCAGCCCCGTCTTGCCGTCGACCTTCACGCCGCCCAGCGGGTGCGACAGCGAATGCACGCACCCGAGCCCCTTCTGAAACGCCATCGCGCCCTGCATCGACGCGCTCATCATGTTCAGCCGCGCATCGCGGTCTGCGCCATCACGCGTGGCGCGCTCGATGTTCGCCCACGCCCGTTCCAGACCGTCCAGCGCGATGCCGTCGGCAGGCGGATTGAAGGCTGGCGCGAGGAAAGTCTCGATGCAATGCGCGATGGCGTCCATCCCCGTGGCGGCGGTCAGCATCGGCGGCAGGCCCAGCGTCAGTTCCGCATCGCAGATCGCCGACTTGGGCAACAGGTGCCACGAGTGGAAACCGAGCTTGCGGCCGTCTTCCAGGATGATGATTGCTCCGCGCGCCACTTCGCTGCCGGTGCCGGCCGTCGTGGGAATGGCGATCAGCGGCGCTGCGGCTTCCGTGATCTTGCCACTGCCGCCTTCGATGGTGGCGTACGTGGTGAGCGGCTCCGGGTGCGTTGCGGCAATCGCGATGCCCTTGGCGAGGTCGATCGACGAACCGCCGCCAATGGCGATCAGCCCATCGCAGCCGGCGTCCTTGTATTGCGCGGTGGCCTTCATCACCATCGCTTCGGTGGGGTTGGACGGCGTCTCGTCGAATACGGTGACGGGCAGCCCGCCCGTGGCGTCGATGGCCCGCTGCGCCAGCCCGGCGGCGGCCACGCCCTTGTCGGTCACGACCATCGGGCGGCGGATGCCCACGCGCGCACATTCGCTTTTCAGTTCGTCGATCGTGCCAAAGCCGAGGTGGACGTGGGTGAGGTAGTAGATGAGGGCCATGCTGTCTCCGGTGGTGTCTGTGTGCCCGTCTTGTGGCGCGGGCGTGGTTCAATGGATACTCCGATGATAGCCATATTAGAACGATCGTTCAGTTCCCCTGCATGCAGCACCCAACGCCGCACCCGCATCTCGACCCGCACGTCGCCCAGTTGCTTGATCTCGTGGCGCGTGCCAAGCGTCCGCCGCTCAATGCGCTCGACCCGGCCGACGCCAAGATCGCCTACGAAAAGAGCAGCCCCATTGTCGACATCCCGGCCATTCCGTTGGAGTCGGTGCACGACCTGACGGTCACGGCGCGCGATGGTTTCCCGATTCCCATTCGCACGTACGCTGCCCGCGCGGCAAGCTGGGCCGACCCGCTGCCGCTGCTCGTGTACTTCCACGGTGGCGGCTTCACGGTCGGCAGCATCAAGACGCACGACCAGCTGTGCCGGTCGCTCGCCGCCAAATCCGGGGCGATGGTGCTGTCGGTCGATTACCGGCTCGCGCCCGAGTGGAAGTTCCCCACCGCCGCCGAGGACGCCTTCGACGTGATGCAGTGGGTCTTCGATGAAGCCGCCAGCATCGGCGCAGACCCGGCGCGCATTGCCTTCGGTGGCGACAGCGCGGGCGGCACGCTCGCCGCCGTGTGCGCCATCGAGGCGCGCAACCGGGGCCTCGCTCCCGTGCTGCAGCTGCTGATCTACCCCGGCACCACGGCGCGAGAGAGCACGCCTTCGCACCGCGAATTCGCCGAGGGCTACCTGCTCACGCAGGAGATGATCCGCTGGTTCTTCTCGCAATACCTGCGCAGCGACGCCGACCGCGACGACTGGCGCTTCGCCCCGCTCGACGCCGGCGGCCACGGCGCCGATGTGACCGGCGTGTGCCCCGCGTGGATTGCCGTGGCCGGCTTCGACCCCATCCGCGACGCCGGCATCGGCTACGCCAACAAGCTGCGCGCGGCCGAGGTGCCGGTCGAACTCAAGCTGTATGCAGGCATGATCCACGACTTCTTCAAGATCGGCCGCTTCGTGCCGGCCGTGGAAGATGCGCACCGCGATGCCGCCAGCGCGCTGCGCCGCGCCTTCGGCACTGAGACCGAATAGCCGAACCCCTCTTCAACGTTCAAGTATTGAAACCCGAACATGACTGCTCCTGAATCTGTCCGCCCGCTGGCCGGCGTAGAAGTCGACCGCTGGGACGCCGTGCGCGAAGAAGCCCGCGCCATCCGCTACGACGTGTTCGTCATCGAGCAGGGCGTGCCCGTCGAGCTGGAATGGGACGAATGGGATGACCAATGCTGGCACGCACTGGCGCGCGATACCGCCGGGCGCGCCGTGGCCACCGGCCGCCTGCTGCCCGACGGGCATATCGGCCGCATGGCGGTGCGCAAGGAGGCGCGCGGTACGGGCGTGGGCGCGCGCGTGCTCGAAGCGCTGATCGCGAAGGCACAGTCGCTCGGGTATCGGGAGCTGATCCTCAACGCGCAAACGCACGCCATGCCGTTCTATGCGCGCGCCGGCTTCACGGCCGAGGGCGGGGAATTTGAAGAAGCCGGCATCCCGCACCGGACCATGCGCCGCGTGCTCACACGTTGATGGCCTCGGCGGCCCGCACGATGGCTGCGATGGCCGCCTGCGCTGCGGGTGATGCCGTCCTGCCGCGCAAGCGCACGATGCCCGTGGTGGACGGCTGCGAGAGCCAGCCCTTCACCGTGAGCCGGACCAGCGTGCCGGCCTCCAGCTCTTCGCGCACGGCGGCATCCGTGGCGCCCAGGATGGTGTCGGTGGTGAGCGCCACCGTCTTCAGCACGCCGTAGTTGTCGCATTCCAGGGCGATGGTGGCCTGCTGGCCCGCTGGCAGCCCGAGCAGCTTCGCCAGATCCATCTTGGATGGGCTCAGCAGCTTGGGCACGGCAACGCCGTATTCCCACACCTCGCGCAGCGTCGCCTTGCGCCCGGCCAGCGGATGGCCCGCCCGCGCATACAGATGCGGCGGCTGGCCGCCGATCGGCTGGACATCCAGCGCGGCGTCTGCCGGCATGTCGCGCACGTCCGCGGCAAAGAACTCGATGTTCTCGCTGCGCAGGCGTTCGAGCAGCTGCGCCCAGTTGCCCACCTCCATGCGCAGCGCCACCTGCGGATGCTGCTGGCGCAACTCGCGCAGCGCCTGCGGCATCAGCGTGGCCGTCAACAGCGGCCCGACCCCGAAGGCGGTGTCGCCCAGATGGCTGTCACGGTAGAGCTCAACATCGCGCTGCAGGCAACGCGCCTCGAACAGCAGTTGGCGCGCGCGCTTGATGACGAAGGCGCCCGCGGGCGTGGGACGTACGTCGCCGGTCTCGCGGTCGAACAGGCGGATGCCGAGATCGTCTTCCACCGCCTGGATGCTGCGGCTGAAGGCCGGCTGGCTGAGGTGGACCTGCTCCGCCGCCCGTGCAAAGTGCAGCGTGTCGGCCAAGGCGACGACATGGCTCAGGCGGCGTAGATCCATGGCATTGCGTTCCGTGCATTGAACAGATGTCGATTATGCATTAGACGCATTGAAGCGCCACGCCTAGCATCGTCTTCACAACCATTCAACGTGAGGAGACGCCGCGATGAGTTCCCAGATGGAGCACGCCCTGATAGCTGCCTGCATCCTCGGCTTTGCCGCCATGGAATTCGTCACGCGGCGTTACCAGGCCACCGTGCGCGGGCGCGCCACCGCCAACGATGCCTGGCTCGAGGCGCTGATGTTCGTGAGCCTCATCGCCGTGACGCAGCCGATCGCAATGCTGGGCAGCAATGCGCTGTGCAAGTGGCTCATCCCGGCGCAGCACAACGCGTGGGCGAACCTGCCGTGGTGGGCCATGACGGGCCTGCTGCTGGTCGGGGACGACCTGACCCAGTATCTGTGGCACCGCGCATCGCACACGCCGCTGCTGTGGCCGCTGCACCGCGCACATCACAGTGCGCCCTACATGAGCGTGCGCATCACGTACCGCAACAACTTCTTCTATTACCTGATGATGCCGGGCCTGTGGATTGGCGGCGTGGCGGTGTACCTGGGCTTCGGGCCCGTCTATGCGGCGTACGTGGTGGTCAAGCTGGCGGTCATCATCGGCGCGCATTGCGCGTGGCCGTGGGATGCACCGCTGTACCGCATTCGCGCGCTGCGTCCGGTGATGTGGGTGGTCGAACGCACGATTTCCACGCCGGCCACGCACTGGGCGCACCACGCGCTGACCAACGCCGATGGCATCGGCCATTACAAGGGCAACTTCGGCAACCTGCTGTTCTTCTGGGATGTGCTGTTCGGCACGGCGCACATCACGCGCAAGTACCCGGCGCAAATCGGCCTGCAGGACGACGCGCTGTTCGGCCCGGAGCGGTGGACAGCCCAGATGTTCTATCCGCTGGTGCACTCGCGGCGCGAGCATTCGGCGCTGCGCCCGGGCGGTACGGCGGTCACGGAAATGGAGGTGGACGCGGCCCCGGGCGCAAGTCGGGAAGCCGCCTGAGCGTCAGGTGTCGGCGTGGGTGACTGTGTCGAGCACGCCGAGATAGCGCGTCTCGCCAATCTGGCCTTGAGCGTCAAAGCGGCGCTCCGTCACGTCGAAGCAGCCGTCGTGACGAATGCGCACCACGGTGCTGGCGCGCGTGCCGTAGCGCGGCGAGCGGATGAACGCGGCGGAGAGCAGCTTTTCCCATTCCGGCGCCACGCCCGTGGAGGGCAGCGCGCTGGCCGGGGCTTCGCGGGTTTCCGACAAGAGCGCCAGATACCGGCCGACATCCACCGCATTGCCATGCCGGCCCGTATCGGCGGCCAGCGCTTCGGCAAAGGCGGCCATGCGGTGCCGCACCTTGAACCAAGGTGTATCGAGCAGCGCGTTCGACAGCCCATAGACGCCCGGCGACAGTTTGCGCGGCGCCTCGGCGCGGTTGCTCGTCCACCAGAGTTCATCGCGGGTGGCGGTCAGGAGGTTGTAGCCGTTGTAGGCGCGGTTGCGGGCCGTGAGGTTGTCGAGATAGGCCGGGATGGACACGTCGTCCGCTGTCAGGAAATCGGCGACAAGTTCGCCACGCGATCGCGCATCCGGGCGGCGCTCGGAGGGTGCGCGGTAGTTGGTCAGCGCGGCAAAGCGGCCGTCGCGCGTCATGCCCATCCACGTGCCTGCGTGGCCGACGACCTGTGCCAGATCGCGCCCGCCGAGCACGTTCGGCGCATCGCTCCACCACGCCAGCGGCGCGGCGGGGCGGTCATAGAATTCGTCCCGGTTGGCGGCCACCACCAGCGCGTAGGCGGGGTGGGCGTGCCAGGCCGTGAGAATCAAACACATAACAGCTTCCTTTGAAAACGCCACGCGGTCGATCCATGTGACGACCTGTGTTGCGCGGGCTTCGGCCAAGCATAGCAGCCTGCCGAATTTTTGCGATGTCGATTGCGGCGCAGCGCCGTCAGCCGTTTTCCAGATCGACAAACAGCTCGGCGTGGCGCTCACCGGCGATCATGTCGCGCGGGCCGCCGGTCTCCCACAGGCCGGCTAAGGTGGCGGCAAAGGCGGGCGGGATGTCGTGGTAGCACTCCATCCATGTGACGACGCCGTCGCGCACTTCGGGACGGCGCATCAACGTGCCGGCCACGCCGGTCGCCTCTTCCACGGTGTCGAGCCAGGCCTGCCAGCGCGGCAGGGCGGCCTGGGCGTCACGCTCGGCGACGCGGAAGTAGACGAACAGATGGTCGGCCATGATTGCTCGGTGCCGTCAGGCGTTTTCGGGCGTGGGGATGGTGTACGGCAGGCTTTGCAGGGTCAGCACAGGGCCATCTGCCGTGGCCAGGTGGATGACGGAATCCACCGCGTCCAGCTTCAGCTCGACCAGCAGGTCCGTGCCGCCGTCCGGCGCCATGGCGGCGTTGACCACCATGCCGCACGGCTGGTTCGGGTCTGCCTCGCTGTAGACCTCGGCGCCGGCGGAGGTCGGGGCGTTGACATGTGCCCGGTGCATCCGCCGCTTCAGCGTGCCGCGATACTGGCTGCGGGCCACGACCTCCTGGCCGGGGTAGCACCCCTTGCGGAAGTCGACCCCGCCCACGAGTTCGAGGTTCACCATCTGCGGCACGAACTGCTCCTGCGTGGGCAGCGTGATGTGCGGCACACCTGCCTGCAGGCTGAGCCAGTCCCAGACTTCCGTGCCGATCAGCGACAGGCGCGACGACAGGGTATTCCAGGCATGCTGGAAGTGCTCGGCGTGCACCATCCACTGGTAGCGCGGGCGGCCCTCGGCGTCGGGCAGGCGGATGACGGCGCCGACCTGCTGGCCGACCGTTGCCGGTTGCTGCGCCACGGAGTACACCGCGTCGGGCTCGGGGAGCACGGCGCCGGCTTCGCGCAGCGCATCGGCCGCATCGGGCCCGGCGACGCCGATGGCGATGAATTCGTCCATCGGACGCAGCTTGGCCTTGGCGCGCAGCACGAACATCGACAGGCGTTTGGTCAGCGGCGGCGCGACGCGCTTGTCGGTCTGCAGCACGATCGTCTCGGCCTGGCGCCACATCAGCAGCGTGGCGAGCAGCCGACCCTTGGGCGAGCAGTAGCCGGCCAGGCGCGCCTGGTTCAGGCCGAGGCCCGTCACCGCGTTGGTCAGCTGGTTGTGCAGGAACTCGGCAGCATCGGCACCTTCGACGGCGATGCGGGCGAGGTCGGTCGGTGCACACAGCACGCTGCCGCGCGCGGCGGCATCGAACTGCACGTCGAGCGGTGGAAAGCTCAGCGTATCGACGAAATCGTGAAAGACATCATTCATGGTGTGCGGGCTGCCTGAGTGTGACCCGGTATTATATTGGGCTGTCTTGGAGCGCGTTGTGCAACTGGACAGGCGTGCGAAGCGCATCAAACAGTCGCAGGGCAACGCCGGGTGTGGCGAGCCGCAACGCAGCCGTACGGCTTTTTGATGGATTTCGCAAGCCAGGTGCATGACACGCTCCAGCGACAGTTTGCGTCCTGTCCATCCATTTCAAGCGTGCGCATATCGCCGGTGCTGGCGGCTTGCGCGCGGCAGATCCAAACACGATGTTCTCTTTCTTCAAGCGCCTGATCCTGCTGACGATCCTGCTTGCGCTCGCGGCGGCAGGCGGCGTGGTGTGGTGGGCCCAGCAACCGGTGAGCCTGACGGCCTCGCCGCTGGAAGTGGTGATCAAGCCGAACTCGAGCGTGGCCTCGGTCAGCAGGCAACTGGCCAATGCCGGCGTGGGCGTGCAGCCGCAGCTGTTCACGCTGCTGGCACGTGCCACCGGCAATGCCAAGAGCCTGAAGGCAGGGGGCTACGCCCTGGAAACGGGCGCCACGCCGATGTCGATCCTCGACAAGATGGCGCGCGGCGAGGTCTCCCATTACGTGGTCACCATCATCGAAGGGTGGAACATGCGCCAGATGCGGGCGGTGGTGGATGCCGAGCCCGCGCTCAAGCACGACACTGCCGGCCTGTCGGACGCGGACCTGATGCGCAAGATCGGCGCGCCCGAGGCGAACCCGGAAGGGCTGTTCTTTCCCGATACGTATCTCTTCGCGCGGGGCAGCAGTGATGTGGAGCTGTACCGCCACGCCTACCAGGCGATGCAGAAGCGCCTGAACGACGCCTGGGCCAAGCGCGCCCTCGACCTGCCGTACAAGACGCCGTACGAAGCGCTGACCATGGCGTCCATCATCGAAAAGGAGACGGGCCAAAAGCTCGAGCGCCCGATGATTGCCGCCGTGTTCGTCAACCGCCTGCGCAAGAACATGTTGCTGCAGACCGACCCGACGGTCATCTACGGCATCGGCCCCGGCTTTGACGGCAACCTGCGCAAGCGCGATCTACAGACCGACACGCCGTACAACACCTACACCCGCACGGGCCTGCCGCCCACGCCGATCGCGCTGCCGGGCATGGCGTCGCTGCAGGCGGCGCTGAACCCGGCACCGTCGGACGCGCTGTACTTCGTGGCGCGCGGCGACGGCAGCAGCCAGTTTTCGACCAACCTGACGGACCACAACCGGGCCGTCAACAAATACCAGCGCGGCCAACCATGAGCGGCAAGTTCATCACATTCGAAGGCATCGACGGTGCGGGCAAGAGCACACACATCGCCTGGTTCGCGCAGCAACTGCAGGCCAGGCTGGCGCCGCAGGGCAAGAAGGTGGTCGTCACGCGGGAGCCGGGCGGCACGCCGCTGGGCGAACGCCTGCGCGAAGTGCTGCTGCACGAACGCATGCACCTCGAAACCGAGGCCCTGCTGATGTTTGCCAGCCGCCGCGAGCACATCGCCGAGGTCATCCAGCCCGCACTCGACGCCGGGGACTGGGTCATCTCCGACCGCTTCACCGATGCCACCTTCGCCTACCAGGGCGGGGGCAGGGGCCTGGCCATCGAGCGCCTCGAAGCGCTGGAGCAGTGGGTGCAGCAAGGTCTGCAGCCGACCAGGACCATCCTCTTCGACCTGGCCCCGGAGATTGCGGCAGCCCGCCTGGCCGATGCCCGCACACCTGACAAGTTCGAGGCTGAGTCCGCCCAGTTCTTCCTGCGGACGCGGGCCGAGTACCTGCGCCGTGCTGCGGCCGAGCCGGGCCGCTTTGTCGTGCTGGACGCCAACCGCGACCGCAGTGATATCCAGAAAGACCTGGAGAATCTGCTTGCAACGCTTTGATTTTGCACGCAATTTCCGATACCGAAACAATGGTTTCATGGCGCGAATCCGCATCAACAATCTGACGTAACTTATTGATTCATGATGCTTTATCCCTGGCAATCCGCTGACTGGGCCCGCCTGCAGGCGATGCGGGCCAAACTGCCGCACGCCATCCTGCTCAATGGCCAGGCCGGCACCGGCAAGCGCGATTTCGCCATGCATGTCGCGCAAGGCCTGCTGTGCGACACGCCGGCCGCGGACGGGCAGCCGTGCGGCACCTGCGCCGCCTGCAACTGGTTCGCCCAGGGCAACCATCCGGACTTCCACCTCGTACGCCCGGAGGCCATGGAAGACGCGCCCGAGACGGAGAAAGACGCCGACGGCAAGAAAAAGGCGCCCAGCAAGATCATCCGCATGGAACAGGTGCGCAACCTGATCGATGCGGTGGGCGTCGGCACGCACCGCGCGGGGTTGCGCGTGGTGGTGCTGTACCCGCTCGACGCGCTGCAGACCGAAGGTGCCAATGCGCTGCTCAAGACGCTGGAAGAGCCGCCGCAGAACACCGTCTTCCTGCTGGTGACGGATCGCATCGACCGCATCCTGCCGACCATCCTGTCGCGCTGCCGGCAGTTTCCGCTGCAGCCGCCGCAGCCCGAGGCAGCGCGCCAGTGGCTGGAGCAGCAGGGCGTGCCGCACGCGCAGAATCTGCTGGCGGAATTCGGCAACGCACCGCTGGCCGCGCTGGCCGCTGCGGAGTCGGAGGACCGGCCGTTGCTGCAATTCCTGCTGGAACAGCTGGGCCACGGTGCAAAGCTCGATGCGCTGGCCACGGCGGACCACCTGCAGAAATTGTCGGTCCCTGCCGTTCTCAGTACCATGCACCGTTGGGTCTTTGACCTGATGGCGGCGAGGCTGGCGGGGCGCCCGCGGTACTTCCCGGCCGAGCGTGAAGCGCTGCAGCGCTGCGCACAGGCGATCCCGCTGGAGCGCCTGGAGCGTTTTGCGCGTACGCTGCCGGAGCGCCGCCGCACCGAGCAGCATCCGCTGGCGGCGCGGCTCGTCATCGAGAGTCTTTTGCTGGATTACCGGCAGCTGTTTCCCGCTGCCTGAACCTGAACCTCTGGAATCCCTGTGAGCACTGCACCTCTTCGCACGCCTGCCACTCCCATCACGCCCGGCATGCAGACGCCAGGCACCGCCACGGGGGCGCCCAGCCGCCCGGGCATCGTCTCGCTGGCCATCAAGGACGAAGCCGGCCTGCACGCGGCCTATATGCCGTTCCTGAAGAACGGCGGCATCTTTGTGCCGACGCAGCGCCCGTACCGCATCGGGGAAGAGGTCTTTCTCGTGCTATCGCTGCTTGACCGCCCGCAGAAATACCAGGTGGCCGGCCGGGTGGCCTGGATCACGCCCGTGGGCACGCCCAACAAGACGCCGGGCATCGGGGTGCATTTCGGCGAGGACGAGCCGTGCCGTAACCTGCGGCGCGTGATCGAAGAGCTGCTCGGCAAGCAGCTTGGCTCGCAGCGCCCGACCCAAACCCTCTGACCTTCTTCTGAGACGGCGCATCGACTTTGTGCCGTAACACGCTGATTATTCGATGTTTGTCGACTCCCACTGCCATATCAACTTCCCCGACCTGCGCGCTCGCTTGCCGGAACTGCTGACGCGCATGCGCGAGAACCGCGTCACGCACGCGCTGTGCATCTCCGTCACGCTGGAAGATTTCCCGAGCGTGCTCGAGATCGCCGAGCAGGAGCCGAACGTGTACGCGACCGTGGGCGTGCATCCCGATGCCGAAGCGGACGTCGAAGAAGGCACCCGCATCGAAGAGCCCACGCTGGAGCGCCTGCTCGCCCTGGCCGATCACCCGCGCGTGGTCGGCATCGGCGAGACGGGGCTCGACTACTACCGGCTGGGCGATCGCACCGTGGCCGACATGGAGTGGCAGCGCGATCGGTTCCGCACGCACATCCGCGCTGCCAGGCAGACGGGCAAACCGCTGGTGATCCATACGCGCTCCGCCGCTGACGACACGTTGGCCCTCATGCGCGAAGAGGGCGCCGAGGCCGCGCGCGGCGTCATGCATTGCTTTACCGAAAGCTGGGACGTGGCCAAGGCGGCGCTGGACCTGGGCTTCTACATCTCGTTCTCGGGCATCGTCACGTTCAAGAATGCGGTGGACCTGCAGGAAACCGCCCGGAAGGTGCCGCTGGACCGCATGCTGATCGAGACCGATTCGCCGTACCTGGCGCCGGTGCCGTTCCGCGGCAAGACCAACGAGCCGGCCTACGTGCGGCACGTCGGTGAGTTCCTGGCCACGCTGCGCGGCGAGCCGCTGGAGCGCATCGCTAGCGCCACCACCGAGAATTTCTTCAATCTATTCAACAAAATACCGCGATAAGTTGCGGTATCACGTGAAGCACAACATGCGAAAAATCACACTGGCCGCCGGCTTGGCGATGGCGCTGTCGGGCGCCGCATACGCCACGCCGCAGGACGACCTGCGCACCGCGGTGGAGTACAACCGGCCGGTGCTGGTGCAGAAGTATGTCGCGCAGGGCGTGGACCCGAATCTGACCACGCGCGACGGCACGCCGCTGCTCGTGGATGCGCTCAAGGACAGGAACGTCGAAGTGGCCGAGGCGCTGATCCGCGCCAAGCACATCGACTTCGAGCGCACGAACGCCGCCGGCGAGAATGCCCTGATGATGGCGGCCTACCAGGGTCTGCTGCCGCTGGTGAAGCTGATGGTGGAAACGTACGACGTCGAGGTCAACAAGACCGGCTGGACGGCGCTGCACTACGCCGCCACCAACGGGCACGACGACATCGTCAAATACCTGATCGAGCACGCTGCCTACATTGACGCGGAAAGCCCCAACGGCACGACGCCGCTGATGATGGCGGCCATGAACGGCCACATCACGACGGTCAAGCTGCTGCTGGACGAAGGCGCCGACATGGAGCTGCGCAACCAGCAGAAGATGGACGTGATCGACTTTGCCCGGCGGTATCACCAGGACGAGATTGCCGCGGGGCTCGAATCGCGCCGCCGCAAGCTCGCCGAGCAGGCCGGCAAACCCCCGCATGCGCCGGCACCGGCAACACCGGCGGCCGTCGCTCAGCCTGCCAGATCGGCCGTGCCAGACGTGCCCGCGCCGATGCCGGCAGCCAAACCGGCCCCGGCCGCGCCCGGCAGCCAGGAGACGATCGGCACCCCGACCAACATGCTGTTCGACAGCAACCGCTAGGCGCCTGCCGGTTGCCCGATACGCCGGCTACGCCCGCCGCGCGAGCCGCACCCCGGTGAACTGCCACCGCTGGTGCGGATAGAAGAAGTTGCGATACGTCGCCCGCAGATGCCCCTCGGGCGACGCGCAAGACCCGCCGCGCAGCACCATCTGGCTGCACATGAACTTGCCGTTGTATTCGCCCACGGCGCCTTCGGCGGGCTCGAAGCCGGGGTAGGGGCCGTAGGGGCTCGCCGTCCATTCCCATACGTCGCCGAACATCTGGCGCAGGCTGCCCGCCTCGGTGATGCCGTGGTCGGGCAGCGGCCTCAATGGCGCCGATGAAGCGCTTGGCCCGGCAAAGTTGCCCTGCACCGGCAGGCCTTCGGCTGCATGCTCCCATTCCGCTTCGGTCGGCAGGCGTGCGCCGGCCCAGCGGGCGTAGGCGTCCGCCTCGTAGAAGCTGATGTGCGTGACGGGCGCGTCCAGATCGACCGGCTGCAGGCCGTGCAATGACATCTGCTGCCAGCCTTCGGCTTCGTCGCGGCCGGCGCGCCAGTAGAGCGGCGCCTCGATGCCCTCACGCTGCACCCACGCCCAGCCGTCGGACAGCCACAACGTGGGCTGGCGATATCCGCCGTCCTGCATGAAGGCAAGCCACTCCCGGTTGGTGACGGGGTGCGTGGCGAGCGCGTAGGGCTCCAGCCACACCGTGTGGCGCGGGCCCTCGCAATCGAACATGAACCCCGCGCCCGTGTCCGTCTTGCCGATCTGCACGGCTCCGCCCTCGAACGCGACCCAGCCGGGCTGCACCGGCGCCGCATGGACGCGCGGCACCGGCGTATCGGCATAGGCGGGGCACAGCGGGTTCTGCGCGAAGAGGTGAAGTACGTCCGTCAGCAACAGCTCCTGATGCTGCTGCTCATGATGCAGGCCGAGCGTGACGAGCCGGCCCACGTCGGCGGAGACCCCTCCGGCCAGCAGCCGCTGCATGGCCGCATCGACATGCGCGCGATAGCCCCGCACTTCATCGAGCGTCGGGCGCGTCAGCATGCCCCGACGCGGACGCGGGTGCCGCGCGCCCACCGTCTCATAGTACGAGTTGAACAGGTAGCGATAGCGCGGATCGGCTGACCGGTAGCCGGGCACGTTGGGGCCGAGCACGAACTCCTCGAAAAACCACGTGGTATGGGCGAGGTGCCATTTGGCGGGGCTGGCATCGTCCATCGACTGGACGGTGGCATCGGCGTCGGACAGCGGCGCAGCCAGCGCAAGCGATTGCGCCCGGACTACGCCGTAGTACTGCAGCAATTCGGGCAGGGCGTGGGCGGGTACGTCGAATACGGGCGATACACGCATGGTGTCTCCAAGGCAGGCGGCGAGCACGACACAGCAGCAAACGGACCATGCCGCGACGCGCCTGCTGGTGTAGGGAGCCCGTCCGAATTCGTAAGAAGCATATGCGAGCTTTGCAACTTTGCCATGCGCAACAACGACGATGCTGCATTGCGGCGGCCACTGCAGCGCAGCATCGGTTGTCATGAAAAGGTCATGCCTGGCACCTAGGATGTAAACGTTTACACCGGCAGGACAACACCGTGGGAAGCAGCATCAAGGACGTGGCAACGCATGCCGGCATTTCGATTGCCACCGTATCGCGCGCGGTCAATTCGCCGGAACGGGTGAGCGCCGCGACGCTCGCGCGTGTGCAGGCCGCCATGGATGCGCTGCAATACCGCCCCAATGCCCTGGGCCGGCAGTTGCGCGCCGAGCGCACCGGCCTGCTGGGCGTGGTGCTGCCGTCGCTCGCCAACCCGGTGTTTGCCGAATGCATGCAGGGCATCGAGGAGGCCGCCTCCGTCACGGGTCAGCGCGTCATGCTGATGACGACCGCATACGACCGCGAACGCGAAGCGCGCGCCATCGAAACCATGCTCGAGCAGCGCGTCGATGGCCTGATCCTGACGGTGGCCGATGCCGCCGCCAACGCGCACCTCGATCGCCTCGACGCAGAAGGCGTGCCCTACGTGCTGGTCTACAACGACACGGTCGGCCAGGCGCGCATTCCCGCCCGCTGCTGCGTGACCGTCGACAACCGCGCCGCCGCACGCGACGCCATTCACGCGTTGCTCGCGCAGGGCCACCGCCAGATCCGCATGCTGACGGGCACGCTGGCGGCGTCGGACCGTGCGGCCCTGCGCCACGACGGCTACCGCGAAGCGCTGGAAGCAGCCGGCATTGCACCGCAGCCGCCCGTCGAAATTGATTTCAATGCCGACGCCATGCTGCCGGCCGAGCTGGCCCGCCTGCTGGCGCCGCCACGCCCGACCGCCATTTTCTGCAGCAACGACCGCCTTGCCTTGCTCACCATCCGCTCGCTGCGCGAGATGGGCCTGCGCGTGCCTGAAGACGTGAGCGTGGTCGGCTTTGATGGCTTGGCGATGGGGCAGTGGCTTTCGCCGACGCTGGCCACCGTGGCGCAGCCGCACCGCCGGATCGGCGCCGACGCGGCCACGGCGCTGGGCCGCCGCATCACCGGGGAGGTGGTGCCCTCGATTACGTTGCCGCACCGCTTGCTGGCGGGCGGCACGCTGGCCCGTGCGCCGGCGGAAGCGTCTCTCTCCGTTGTTTCTTCCCTCACGTCTGATACGCAAGGAGCGTCTCGATGAAACGTCTCGTTCAATGGCTGCGCGTGTGCGGCCTCGTGGCTGCCGGCGCGTTCGCCGCGGCTGCGCCAGTGCAGGCACAGCCGGCCGGCCAGCAAGTCGCCATCTGCTACAACTGCCCGCCCGAATGGGCCGACTGGGCCAGCCAGATCAAGGCCATCAAGGACAAGACCGGCATTACCGTGCCGTTCGACAACAAGAACTCCGGCCAGGCCATCGCGCAGATGCTGGCCGAGAAGTCGCACCCCGTGGCTGACGTGGCCTACCTGGGCATCACGTCTGCGTATCAGGCCAAGGAAAAGGGCTTGGTCGCCAACTACAAGCCCAAGCATTGGGAAGACATTCCGGCCGGCATGAAGGACCCGGACGGTGCGTTCTTCTCGATCCACTCCGGCACGCTGGGCTTTTTCGTCAACAAGGACGCGCTGGAAGGCAAGCCCGTGCCGCGCTCCTGGAAAGACCTGCTCAAGCCCGAATACAAGGGCATGGTCGGCTACCTGGACCCGAGCAGCGCCTTCGTCGGCTACGTGGGCGCCGTGGCGGTCAACCAGGCCCTGGGCGGCACGCTTGACGACTTCAGCCCCGCCATCGAATGGTTCAAGCAGTTGAAGAAGAACGCGCCGATCGTGCCGAAGCAGACCGCCTACGCGCGCGTCGTGGCCGGTGAGATCCCGATCCTGCTCGACTACGACTTCAACGCCTACCGCGCCAAGTACAAAGACCACGCCAATGTGGAATTCGTGATTCCGCAGGAAGGCACCATTGCCGTGCCGTACGTGATGAGCCTGACCGCCGGTGCACCGCACGCCGACAACGCCAAGAAGGTGCTGGATTTCGTGCTGTCCGACGAAGGCCAGACGCTGTGGGCCAACGCCTACCTGCGCCCCGTGCGCGCCAATGCCATGAGCAAGGAGGCCGCCTCGCGCTTCCTCCCGGCCAGCGAATACGCCCGCGCCAAGACGGTCGACTTCAACAAGATGGCAGCCGGCCAGCAGGCGTTTGGCACGCGCTACCTGAACGAGGTCCGCTGAGCATGAGCACCGTCACCCGATCCACCTTGCCCGACGATGCGGTGTTGCCCGCTCGGTGGCGGGTGGCGTTGCTGGCACCGGCCGTCGCGCTGTTCTGCGCGTTCTGGCTGCTGCCGATGGCGGCGTTGCTGCGTGTGAGCGGCAGCGAAGGCGTGATTGCCACCTACACAGCGGCGCTCACCACGTCGCGCTATCTGGGCAGCCTGTTTTCGACGGTAGTGCTGTCGGCGGCAGTCACGCTGGCGACGCTCATCCTCTCGACCATCGCCGGGCTGTTCCTCGTGCGGCACAACGTGCCGGGCAAGCGGATGATTACCGCCATGCTGACGTTTCCGCTGGCGTTTCCCGGGGTGGTGGTCGGCTTCATGGTGATCCTGCTGGCCGGGCGCCAGGGCCTGGTGGGCGACGTCACGCACAAGCTCGTCGGCGAGAAATGGGTCTTCGCCTATTCCATCGGCGGGCTGTTTCTGGGCTACCTGTATTTCTCGATCCCGCGCGTGGTGCTGACGGTGATGGCGGCGGCGGAAAAGCTCGATCGTTCACTGGAAGAGGCGGCGCGCTCGCTGGGCGCATCGTCGTGGCAGGTGACGCGCGATGTGCTGGTGCCGGGGCTGGCGCCAGCGCTGATCGCCTCGGGCGCGATCTGCTTTGCCACGTCGATGGGCGCATTCGGTACCGCCTTCACCCTCGCCACCGATATCGACGTCTTGCCGATGACGATCTATACCGAGTTCACGCTCAACGCCGGCATTGCGATGGCAGCGGCGCTGTCGGTAGTGCTGGGCGTGGTGACGTGGCTGGTGCTGGCGATTGCGCGTACTGCGAGCGGTAGCCCGACGGGGGCGGCAGCATGAAGCGCGCTTTGTCTATTGCCCAGTGGGGTATCACGCTGCTGCTGTGCCTGTTCCTGATCGTGCCGGTTGTGCTGTCGATGGCCGTGGGCCTGACGCGCAACTACATCCGCGGTTTCAAGAGCGGCTGGACGCTGGATTGGGTCGCCCAAGTGTGGGACATGTATCACGCGTCGATCTGGATGTCGCTGCTGGTGGCGCTGTGCACGCTGGTGATCGTGCTCGCGGCCGGCGTGCCGGCGGGCTATGTACTGGCGCGGCGTCAGAGCCGTGCAAGCCGCCTGATCGAAGAATTCCTGACGCTGCCCGTGGCGCTGCCGGGCCTGGCGACGGCGCTGGGGTTGATCGTGGCCTACGGCGGTTTTGGCGGCTTTCGCGAGAGCCTCTGGTTCATCGTCGTCGGGCACGTGGTGTTCACGCTGCCGTTCATGGTGCGCTCGGTCGCAGCCGTGGCGGCAGGCCAGAATCTGAAGACGCTGGAAGAGGGCGCCGCCAGCCTGGGCGCGTCGTTCTGGCAGCGTTTTCGCACGATTGTGCTGCCCAACGTGCAGCCCGGCATCCTGGCC
This sequence comes from Ralstonia sp. RL, assembly GCF_001683835.1. Taxonomy (NCBI): domain Bacteria; kingdom Pseudomonadati; phylum Pseudomonadota; class Betaproteobacteria; order Burkholderiales; family Burkholderiaceae; genus Ralstonia; species Ralstonia sp. RL. The sequence goes on from NZ_LWRX01000148.1 coordinate 131,190, forward strand.
GGCGCGCTGACGGTGGTGACGCTCTCGGTGGGCGAGTTCAACCTCACCTGGATGCTGCACACGCCCGAAACCAAGACCCTGCCGGTCGGCCTGGCCGATACCTATGCGTCGATGCGCCTGGAAATCGCCAGCGCCTACACACTGATCTTCTTCGTCATGATCGTGCCGCTGCTGGTGCTGATGCAGCGCTTTGGCGGCCTGCGGGTGAATAACGGAAAGGCTTCCCGATGAGTACCGAACCTCTACATCTCGCGCCCGTGCCGATCCGGCTGCGTGGCTGCGGCAAACACTTCGGCGGCCAACGCGTGCTGGAGTCGATGGACCTCGACATCGCCGCCGGCGAGACCGTCGTGCTGCTCGGCCCCTCGGGCTGCGGCAAGACCACCACGCTTCGCATCGTCGCGGGGCTGGAGGCGCCGGATGCCGGCGGCACCGTGCACTTTGGCGACGAAGACGTCACCGCACGCCCGATCGAGCGCCGCCGCGTCGGCATGGTGTTCCAGAACTACGCGCTGTTCCCCAACCTGAGCGTGCGCGGCAATGTGGAATACGGCCTGCGCATCCAGCGCCGGCAGAACGGTTTGTCCGACACGCAGATCAGCGCCCGGGCAAACACGCTGCTGGAGATGATGCACCTGACGCCCTATGCGGATCGCGGTGTGGCGCAGCTTTCCGGGGGGCAGCGCCAACGCGTGGCCCTGGCGCGCGCGCTGGCGCCCGAACCGCGCGTGCTGCTGCTCGACGAACCGCTCACGGCGCTCGACGCCAAGCTGCGCGAATCCGTGCGCGCCGAGATGGACCGCCTGCTGCGCGGTCTCGGCATCACGACGATTTACGTGACGCACGATCAGGAAGAAGCGATGGCGCTGGCCGATCGCATCGTCGTCATGGAAGCCGGCCGCATCGCGCAGATCGGCACCCCGCGCGAGATCTACTTCCAGCCGGCCAACCGGCACGTGGCGGACTTCATCGGCATCATGAACCGGCTCGACGGCACGCGCGAGAATGGCGCATTCGTCTGCGCGGGCGGTCGCGTCCCCGTGCCGGCCGGCGACGGCAATGCCATCTTCTTCCGCCCCGAAGATGCCGTGCTGGCAGACCCGGCACAGGCGGCGCTCAAGGGCACGGTCGAATCGGCGGTGTTTCTGGGCTTTCGCACCCGCGTGCGCGTGGCGGGTGTTTCGAGCACGCCGCTCTTTATCGATGTGCCCGGCCGCCAGCACTTTGCGCCGGGCCATGCGGTCGGCTTCGATATCCCGGCAGACCGCCTCCTGACCTTGCAAGCCTGATGCCGATGCACTTTCTGCAAGTGACTGATCTTCATATCAAGCGCCCGGGGCGACTGGCTTATCGGCGCGTGGATTCGGCGGCGTATCTGGCGCGCTGCGTGGCCCATATCCTGGCGCAGCCGGAGAAACCGGACGCCATCGTCCTGACCGGCGACCTGGTCGACGCCGGCGCGCCCGAGGAATATGCGCACCTGCGCGCGGTGCTGGCGCCGCTCGATGCGGCTGGTGTCCGCATGCTGCCGGTGCTCGGCAACCACGACGGCCGTGACGCCGCCCGCGAAGCCTTTGCCGATTGGCTCGCGCCCATTCCGGCTGATGCGCAAGACACGCACGCCTTCCAGTACTGGACCGACATTGGCGACGTTCGCCTGATCGTGATCGATACGCTGGACACCGGTCATCCGGGCGGCCGCCTGGGCGTGCAGCGCCTGGATTGGCTGGCCGAGGCACTGGCGCATGAAACGCAGCGCCCGACCGTCATCGCGATGCATCATCCGCCGTTTGCCACGGGCATCGGCCACATGGACGTGCAATCGCTCGCCGCCGAAGACATCCCGGCTTTCGCGCAGATCGTGCGTGCCGCCGGCAACGTGGAGCGCATCGTCTGCGGCCATCTGCATCGCTCCATTGACGTGCGGTTTGCCGGGACGGTGGCGTCGACATGCCCGTCGCCGGCGCATCAGGTGGCGCTGGATCTCGACCCGGACGGCGAGCCCGGCTTCGTCATGGAGCCGCCCGCCTACAAGGTGCACGCGTGGGTGCCGGGGCAGGGCTTGGTGAGCCACCTCGCCTACGTGGGGCAATTCGATGGCCCGCATCCGTTCTTCGAGCCGGACGGGCGGCTGATCGACTAAGCCGCTTCCACGGCGGCGGCCATCCGCGCGACCAGTGCATCGACGTCGTTTTCCGCCGATGCGATGGACGCGCGTAACCGCTCGTCGGCAAACTCGTCATATTCGACGGCGACGGACGCCACATCAGTGATGCCGATGTAGCCGAACGCCGTGGCGACGCCGCCTTCCACGTGGTTCATGTGGGCGATGCGCTGGCCGGGGCCGTAACCGAAATCGCCGCGCGCGCTGAGGATGACGAGGCGCTTGTTCATGCCGGCCAGCAGCGGCCAATAGGGCTCGCCGGGGCGGCTGCGGTCGAAGCCGAACGTGCGGCCCACGCGCACGATGTTGTCGATGTACGCCTTGAATTGCGCGGGCATGCCGAAGTTGTACATCGGCACGCCGGCCACGATCACGTCGGCGGCCAGCAATTCATCGATCAGTGCATCGCTTTGCGCAAGCCGGTCGTGCATCCACGGTTCGCGCTGCGCGGGCGGCGTGAACGCGGCATGGACCCAGCGGCCATCCACGGGGGCTGGCGGTTCGGCCCCGATGTCGCGATAGACGACCTGCGCGTCGGGCTCATGCTCAAGCCAGCGCTGCACGAAGCGCGCGGAGAGCCGGCGCGTGTGCGAGCCGTGGCGCGAAGTCTCGGAGCTGCCCGGCCGGGCGCTGGAATCGAGATGTAGCAGACGAGTCATGTTGAATCGTTGATGAGTGGAGGTGTGCCCACTCTACGAACCGCGCTGCACTGCGACAAACGACATGTTTTACGCGCGATGGCTGACATGGATTCATCCATGCCGCCCACGCGGGAAATGCGCCCATGACACAATCCGCGCATGCGAAAACTGCCACCCCTGAGCGCGCTGCGGGCGTTTGAAGCCACGGCGCGCCACCTCAGCATGAAGCGTGCGGCCGACGAGCTGTCGGTCACGCCCACGGCCATCAGCCACCAGATCCGGCGGCTCGAAGATGCGCTGGGCGTGGCGCTGTTCGAGAGGCAGGTGCGTGCGCTGCGGCTGTCGGAGGCCGGCGAGCGGCTGTATCCGGTGCTCAATACAGGCTTCGACGCGTTTGCGCAGGCCATCGACGCCATCCGCACGCCCGAGGCACAGCCGCTGCGCCAGCGCGTAACGCTCACGGCGCCGCTGGGGCTGGCCGCACGCTGCCTGGTGCCCCGGCTGGGGGAATTCGCCACGCGGCATCCGCAGGTCGACTTGCGCATCCACGCGTCCGACACGGTGGTCGACCTGCATGGCGGCAGCGCCGACCTGGCCGTGCGATATGGCGATACGCCCGTCCTCGGTGGCGCGCTCGTCGCCGAGCACCTGTTTGACGACGCCTACGCGCCCGTCTGCCATCCGGGTTTGAACATCCGTTCGCATGCCGATCTCGCGCGCGTGCCGCTCATCCACTCCGAATGGCAGCGCACCTTGCCGCAACCGATCGGCTGGCCGATGTGGGCCCGTGCGGCCGGCATCGAAGGCGCGCTGAAGACCGACGCGGGCGTCGTGCTCTCCGACGACGGGCACGCCATCTCTGCGGCGCTGGCAGGGCAGGGCGTGATCCTGGCGAACCTGCCGCTGGTGCGCGATGCGTTGGACTCGGGCGCGCTCGTGCAGCCGTTCGAGGCGCCCGTCCTCCGCCGCTATGCGTTCTGGGCGATCGCGCCCGCTGCACGCCTGGAGGAGGCCGCGGTGCGCAGCGTGTGGGATTGGCTGCGCGCATCGCGCGGCGATTCGCCGCATCGCAAAACCTGAACGCGGGGCCATCGCAGAACATGGCACGCGCGCAGAACGAAGCCGCCGCCGCCACCGTCATCGAGGACGCCGACAGCCCCCCTGGTCGCCCGGCACCGACGTGACGATCCGGCTGATTCGCGCGCTCGTCGCCGGCTGCCGCGCGGAGCCCGGGCTCAATGGCTGGTTCGATGGCAATGCGGGGCGCCGTCACGTCATGGCCAAGATCGACGTGGGCATTGCGGTGGACCTGCCGGACGGCCTGTTCGGGCCTGTGCTGCGCGACGTCGCCCATCGCGATGCCCCAGACCTGCGCGCGGGCTTCGAGCACATGCGCGCCGGCAACAAGGCCCGCAGGATCCCGCCTGAAGAGTTGCGCGGCAACACGATCACGCTGTCGAACTGCGGCATGGTCGCTGGCAAGTACGCGGCACCGATTGTCGTGCCGCCCACCGTGGCGATCCTGGGTGCCCGGCGCATTCACGAACAGTCGTGGCGGCCAGCGGCGCGCCGGCCATCCACCGTGTGCTGCCGTTGCGCCTGACGCTCGACCACCGCGTGGCGACCGGCGTCGAGGCGGCGCGCTTGCTGGCCGCCGTCATCGGCGATCTTCAGGCAGCCGAGTCGTTCAGCCCAACAGCGGTGAACAGCGGTGCGCCGGCGCAAAGGCATCGTGCCATGCCGCCGCGAGTTGCAGCAGGCCGAACTCCGAGCGCGGCGGGGCCATCACCTGCAGGCCCAGCGGCAAGCCGTCGGCGGTGAAGCCCGACGGCAGGCTCGCGGCCGGCACGCCTGCCAGCGTGGCGCCGATCGCCACTTCCATCCAACGGTGATACGTGTCCATCGCCCGGCCGGCCACCGTCGTGGGCCAATGCGTTTCTGCGGCGAATGGCGCGATCTGGCTGCACGGCAGCACCAGGAAGTCGTAGTTGGCAAACTGGGCGAGCAGCGCCTGGTACCAGCTCGACCGCGTGGCGGTGGCGCGGTGAAGGTCGGCCACGCTGCGCCGCTGGCCCTGCTCGATTTCCCAGATGGCTTCGGGCTTGAGCAGATCGCGCGTCGCCGCGTTGGCGTACAGCGGCCCGAGGTTGCCCGAGACGATGTGCGAGCGCAGCGTGCACCAGCAGTCCCACAGCGCATCCATCGGGAAGAAGGGCTGCACGGGTTCGACGTGGCAGCCGAGGTCAAGGAAGGTGTCGAGCGCGTTCTCGTTGACGGCCAGGACCTCCGGCTCCACGGCGAGGTAGCCGCCGAAGTCGCCAAGCCAGCCGATGCGCGCCTGCCGGAAATCACGGTGCAGCGGCTGCGTGAAGCATGACGGATCGTCGCTCAACGATAGCGGGGCGCGCGGGTCGTAACCGGCCTGCGTGGCAAGCACCCAGGCGAGATCCTGCGGATTGCGCGCCATCGGCCCTTCGGTGCCGAGCTGCTGGAAGAAGACGTCGCCGGTGGGGCCGTAGGGGACGCGCCCGAGGCTGGGGCGCAGGCCGTAGACGTTGTTCCAGGCCGCCGGGTTGCGCAGAGAGCCCATCATGTCGCTGCCATCGGCCACCGGCAGCATGTGCAGCGCCAGCGCGACAGCCGTGCCGCCGCTGCTGCCGCCGGCCGAACGCCCGGCGTTCCAGGCATTGCGCGTGATGCCATACACGCGGTTGTACGTGTGCGACCCGAGGCCGAATTCCGGCGTGTTGGTCTTGCCGATCAGCACCGTGCCCTGGCGGCGGATGCGCTCGACGACGATGCTGTCGTGCGCCGGCACGTGGCGCGCCATGGCGAGGCTGCCCATCGTCGTTGCGATGCCCGCGGTGGCCGCCAGGTCCTTCGGCGCCTGCGGAAAGCCGTGCATCCAGCCGCCGGACAGCCCCCGCGACAGCAGCACATCGCGCTCCCGCGCCTGGTCGAGGGCCGATTCGGCATCGATGCGCGCCACCACGGCATTGACCGTCGGGTTGAGGCGGTCGATCTGCGCGAGAAAGGCTTGCATGACTTCCACGCACGACACATCGCGCGTGTGGATGCGCCGTGACAGCTCGATCGCGCTCCATTGCACGATCTCGTGCGCAGTGTCGGCGGCGGCAGCCGTAGGACGGTTCGCTTGCATGCCCGGCATCCGCGTTCAGGCGCTCAGGTAAGTTTGCGCCAGGCGCACCCAGCACGCGGCGCCCAGCGGCAATACCTGGTCGTTGAAGTCGTAGCCGGGGTTATGGACCATGCAGCCGCCGAACTCCCCCTCGCCATTGCCGAGGATCAGGTAGCAGCCAGGCACCTCGTTGAGCATCCACGCAAAGTCTTCGCTGCCGTTGAGCCCCTTGGGCGCCTGCGTGACGACGTTCTCGGCGCCCACCAGCTCGGTGCAGATCTGCTGCATGAGCTGCGTCTCGGCCTCGGTGTTGACCATCGGCGGCGTCAGGTGCCGGTAGTCGATGTGGGCCTCGACGCCATGCGCCTGCGCGGTCAGGCTGACGATCTCGCGGATGCGCTGCTCCACCAGCGCGCGTGTTTCCGGCCGCGCGGCGCGCACGTTGATGCCAATCGTCACCGATTCGGGAATCACGTTGTGCGTGGCGCCGCCGCGAATGAACCCGACCGAGACGACCGCCGTGTCGTCCGGCGCCACGTTGCGTGCCACCACCGTCTGCAGCGCCGTGATGATGGCGGCGGATGCGGCGATCGGGTCGCGCGCGCGGTGCGGCATGGCGCCGTGTCCGCCCATGCCCTTGATGGTGACGTCGGCCACGTCGGAAGACAGGCTCACCGGGCCCGGCAGCACGCGGAAGCTGCCGGCCGGCACGCCGGGCATGTTGTGCAGGGCAAAGACGGCGTCGCACGGAAAGCGCTCGAAGAGGCCGTCCTCGATCATGGCGCGCGCGCCGCAGAGGTTTTCCTCATCGGGCTGGAAGATCAGGTTGAGCGTGCCGTCAAAGTCGCGGCTGTCGGCCAGCGCCTTGGCCGCGGCAAGGAGGATGGCGGTGTGGCCGTCGTGGCCGCACGCGTGCATCTTGCCGTGGTTGCGGCTGGCGTAGGGCAGGCCGGTGGCCTCGACGATGGGCAGGGCGTCCATGTCGGCGCGAATGCCGAGCCGGCGCTTGCCGTTGCCCAGCTTCAACTGGCCGACTACGCCGCTCTTGCCGATGCCGGTGTGCACTTCATAGCCCCAACGCTTGAGCAGATCGGCCACCAGCGTGCCCGTGGCACCCACGTCGAAGCCGAGCTCCGGCTGCGCGTGGATCTGGCGGCGGATGTTGACGAACGTTTCTGCGTCGATAGGCACGGGGGGCAGCAGATGCGGCAGCAACTGGAAGGGGACGAGCGCGGGGGCTTGGGTCATGGTGGGGCTCCTTGCTGGAAGGGGTCAATGGGCTTCGCGCACTTCGCGCACGCTGAGCACGGTCAGCAGCGTCACGGCGCTGCACGCCATCATGTAGAACGCGGGGGAGAGCGGATTGCCGGTGCGGGCGAGCAGCCACGTCACGACAAACTGGCACGAGCCGCCAAACACCGTCACACCGATCGCGTAGATGACCGACAGGCCACTGGCGCGCACCTTGATGGGCAGCAGCTCCATCATCATGAGCAGCAGCGGCGTGGTGCCGAGGTAGAGGCTGGCGGTGAGCAGCGCCGAGAGCGCCAGCACCAGCGGCACGCTCGGGTAGTGCGTCATCAGCCAGAAGGCCGGATAGAGCACGGCCACGGTAAACAGGATGGCGCCCACCACCAGCGGCTTGCGGCGTGCGAGCCGGTCGGCCAGGCAACCCGACACGAGCGACGCGGCAAAGCTGGTGAACCCCGTCACGCAGCCCGCCAGCAGCGACAGCGAGGCCGGCAGATGCAGTTCCCGGATCATGTACGTCGGCATGAAATAGATCACCAGGTACGTGCCGACCGTGCCGCCGATGATGGTCAGCACGCCCTTGACGACCAGGCCCCCGTGCTCGCGGAAGAGCGTGCCGAGCGGGCTCGGCGCATGCGACTCGGCGGTGTGGGTTTCGTCCAGATGCGAGCGGATGTAGAAGCCGACGGGCGCGATCAGCAAACCGAGGAAGAACGGCACACGCCATCCCCAGCTCTGCAGCGCTTCCGGCGAGAGGCTGCCGTACAGGATGGCCGCCGTCAGCGCGCCGCACAGGGCAGCAATGCCCTGGCTGCCCAGCTGCCAACTGACGCGAAAGCCGCGTCCCTTGATGCCGCCGGATTCCATCAGCATGGCGGTTGATGCGCCGATCTCCCCGCCGAGCGAAAAGCCTTGCAGCAGGCGTCCCGCCAGAACGACGAGCGGCCCGAGCAGGCCTGCGGTGGCGTACGTCGGCGCAATCGCCAGGCACAGCGTGCCTGCCACCATCAGGCCGATCGTCAGCGTCATGGCGGCCTTGCGGCCGTGGCGGTCGGCGTAGTTGCCGATCACGAAGCCGCCCAGCGGCCGCATCACAAAGCCGATACCGAACGTCGCCACCGCCAGCAGCAACGAGCCATAGGCGGTGTCCGTCGGAAAGAACAGTTTGCCGATCATCAGCGCAAAGAAGCTGTAGACCGTGAAGTCGTACATCTCCAGCGCATTGCCGATCGAGCACGCGGCAATCAGGCGGGCCTGGCTCGTGGCGGGCCTGGATGCAGCGGAGACCGAAGCGGACAGGGCCGGCTGCAGGGTGACGTCGTTCATGGGGTTCTCCATCCAGAGGTCGGGTGGGAGCTTCTGCGAGCCCTTCGCAACGGAGTATTCCGGGAACGCGCACGACGAAAAAATCGCAAATATTCATCCCGATAACCAAATAGAATCGCCGTCATAACCGGCTCACATCCGCCATCGGGGAAAGCCCGAAAAGAGCCTAAGAGGAGGCAGGGCAAGTGAAGCTGCATCAATTGCGCATGCTGCTGGCCGTGGCGCAGCACGGCAGCATCCACGAGGCATCGCGCGGGCTGCATGTCTCACAGCCGGCGCTGTCCAAGGCGATTGCGGAACTCGAACGCGAGTTGGGCGTGACGCTGCTGTCGCGCTCGGTGCGCGGCGTGAGCCTGACTGCCTACGGCACGGCGCTGGTCAAGCGCGCGAGCGTGGTCGAGCAGGAACTGCGTCACGCGCTGGAAGACATCGAAGCGATCCGCGGCCATGCCGAAGCCGAGCTGAACATCGGGTTTACCGCCGTGGCGTCGAGCGGCCCGCTACCCGATGCCATGGCCGCGTTGCGCACGCGTTTCCCGAATGTGGCGCTGCGTGGTTTCGAGCAGCGCTCGCAGCAGATTCAGGAGGGCCTGCGCGAAGGCAGGCTCGACCTTGGGCTGATCTCGACCAACAGCGGGCCGGGCACGAGCAGCTTTCAGTGGGAGCCGCTGTTTTCGGTGCCGATGCGCCTGGCCGTGCGCCCCGGCCATCCGCTGCGACGTACGCGCCGGGTGCGCTCGCTGCTCGATGCGGACTGGCTGGTGCTCGACCCCCTCGAGGATCCGGGCAGCCCGCTGGCGAGCCTGATGCGGCTGCATCGGCTCGAGATGCCGCGCAGTGTGGTGCAGAGCGGGTCCAACCTGCTCGGGCTGCAGCTGGCCACCAAGACGGACCTGATCAGCATGTGGTCGGAGTTCGTCTTCGCCAGCGCACTGGGGCCGCTGCGCACGACTCCTGGCTCACTCGAGGTGCTGCCGATGGAAGATGAGCTGCCCGACTTCAACGTCTACCTGGTCTATCGATCGGCTGACCTGATGACGCACGTCTGCGCCGAGTTCTGCAAGGAGATTCGGCACTTCGCGCAGCGCTATCGGCCCCGCTGACCTACACGGCGGCCTCGGCCCGCACCGCGCCGGGCGGGCGCCCGACGACGCGCTTGAATGCACGGCTGAACGCGGCCAGCGAGCCATAGCCGAGCCGGTATGCCACCGATTCGATCGCCTCGCGATCGCGCGCGATCCACTGCGCGGCGAGCCGCATCCGCAGCTCGGTGAGGTAGCGGACGGGCGTCATGCCCGTGGCCGCCAGGAAACGCTCGGCGAACACCGAGCGCGACACCCCGGCTTCGGCGGCCAACTCTGCAACGCTCCAGTTGCGGCCCGGGTCGCGATGCAGCGCGACGATCGCGCGGCCGAGCTTGGGCTCGCGCAGCGCCTGCACCCAGCCCGTGGCATCGCCGCATCCGCATTCGACCCAGCCGCGCACGATGAACGCGGCCACCACGTCCGCGAGCCGCGCGAGAATGCCCGCAAAGCCCGCGCGCTCGGAGCACGACTCACGTTCCATTGCATCGAGCATCGGGCGGATTTCCGGGTAGCGCGCGAGCAGGGTGCCGACGTGCATGAACTCCGGCATCGTCCCCACGAGCGGTTGCATGCCGCCCAGGTCGAGTTCCATGCAGGCGCTGAAGATCAGTGCGTCGCCCGCACCGGGCTCTGCCGAGGCGCACGGGGCGGCAGCTTCGACCGCCGCCACCGAGTCGCAGATCTTCGCTGCCTCGAAGGCCGCGATCTCGCGGCACGGTGCGTCGGGGTCGGACAGCAGCGCGTGCGTGTTGCCGTGCGGCAGCAGGATCGCGTCGCCTGCTTCGAGCTGCACCATCGTGCCTGCCGCGTCACGCAGCAGCACCGGCCCGCGCCCGACGAAGTGGAACTGCGCACGCCCCGGCGCGTGGCCGAAGCTGAGTCCAAACGGCCGCGCCACCTGGATGCGCCGGTACTGGACGCCGCTCAGCCGCATGCCGAGCAGCAGCTCGCTGACGAGGTCGTGCGTGTCGGGCATGGGAGGAGGGAGGGGCTTGGACATCGGCTTCGGACGATTGATCAACAATAACGGATTGTATGTCATAGACCGTCCTGCCGCCGTTCCGTACGATACGCCGCTACTGGCAATCCTTTGCATCCTTTTTTCCAATACGGAACGACGCATGAATCCCGGAATCTCTACCGCCGCATCGATGGCGACGCCCCGCGAACCGGCCTGGGGCGCGGTCTTCGCGATGGCGCTTGGCGTCTTTGGGCTCGTCACGGCCGAATTCCTGCCGGCGAGCCTGCTCACCCCCATGGCCGAAAGCCTCAACGTGACCGAAGGCGTGGCAGGGCAGGCCGTGACGGCCACCGCAACGGTCGCGCTCGTCACCAGCCTGCTGACCGCCGCCGCGACCCGGACGATCGACCGGCGGCGTGTGCTGCTCGCGTTCTCGGCCTTGCTGGTGGCCTCGAACCTGACCGTCGCATTGGCGACGAACCTGCCGATGATCCTCATCGGCCGCGTGGTGCTCGGCATTGCGCTGGGCGGCTTCTGGACCATGGCGACGGCCACCGCCATGCGCCTCGTGCCGACAGAGATGGTGCCGCGCGCCCTGTCGATCATCTTCAGCGGCGTTGCCGTCGCGACCATCGCCGCGGCGCCCATGGGCAGCTACTTCGGGCACCTGATCGGCTGGCGCAACGTGTTCCTGATCGCGGCCGCGCTGGGCGGCGCCGCGTTCGTATCCCAGTGGATCACGCTGCCTTCGATGCCCCCGAGCGGCACGACGCGCCTGCGCACGCTCATCGACGTCCTGCGCCGTCCGACCGTGGGCCTCGGGATGTTTGCCACGATCCTCGTCTTTACGGGGCATTTCGCGTTCTTCACGTATCTGCGGCCGTTCCTCGAGCAGGTGGCAGGCGTTGGGGTGAACGGGCTGTCGGGCATCCTGCTGGGCTACGGCATCGCCAACTTCATCGGTACGTCGCTTGCCGGCCGCGTGCTCGAACACCGGCTGCGTCCGATGCTGATCGCCATGCCCGCGCTGATGGTCGTGCTTGGCATCGCGCTTGTCGCCATCGGGCGTGCGCCGATGGTGGACGCGGTGCTGGTCGCCCTGTGGGGCATGGCGTTCGGCGGCGTACCGGTGGCCTGGTCGACGTGGGTCACGCGAACGGTGCCCGACGAAGCCGAAAGCGCTGGCGGGCTGATCGTCGCGGCCGTGCAGCTTGCCATCGCCACGGGTGCGGCGGCGGGCGGCATCGTGTTCGACGCCAACGGCGCGGCGGGCGTGTTCGTCTGCGCGGCCGTGGTGCTGGCCATTGCGGTCGCGACCATCGTGGCCGGCGTGCCGAAGCGGCTGGAGCCGGTGCCTGGGCTTGCTGAATGAAATGTGGGTGTGCGGATGCGCCGGTTGTTTTACGCATAATTTGCATTATGTAAAATTATTGGCGTGGATCAGCACCCGGCTAAAACAGGCGTTGCGTGCAATCCAAGCACGCGCGAAACCTGCAACCGCGTGACCGACAGCACATCAGCAAGTCCAACACCTCCCTCTTTGAAACGCCTGCCTCGAGCAGGCGTTTTTTCTTCTTCGCAATCTTCCTGTAGTAGCGGCGGCGAGCCGCATCCTGAAGCCCTCGGCGCAGCGTCCGGATATGCCAGTACAAGTGCCTGATCTCCCGCGCCAGCGCCCGAACGTCAACGTCTTCGGACACTCGACCCCTGCGTGATATTGTTGCGTCGATTTAACAGCCTAGGCGACGATATGCGCACAATCCTACCGCTCCTGGTCTGCATCGCATTCCCCACAGCCGTGGCACAGACCGTCAACACGTGCAAGATCAACGGCAAGACGGTCATCACGGACAAGCCGTGCGACCGCGCAATGGAAGCGACCATAGAGTTCGGCACCCCGGCCGAACGAGCTGCGAAGCAACAGCGCGAGGACCAGCGAAAGGCGAACTGCCTAGGCCTGGCAAGAAGCCGCGCTTCGATGGTGGAGACAATGAACTCGCCCGGCGGCGTGTTTCTGATCGACATGATCAAGAACAACATCCGCAGCCTCGATGAGCAGATGGCGGCCAATCACTGCTGAAAGCAAAAAATTGCGCGAGCAGATCCTCGAAGCGCAATTTCTAACCCAACCCTGCCACCGGCACCGTCGATCGCCACGGTGCCATAAGGCTTTGCGGGGAGTTCCTGCAGGAAAATCGCGACAGGAAATTGCTCCAGACCACAACCGCGGCGAAAAGCAAGCTTGCAAGAGAGGGAGTGTTTGCATGTGGTCGGCCCTGTATGTACGTACCTGGTCGAACCCGCTACTCGGCCCCGCCAGACGCGCTAGGACGCGCGATAACGTCCCAGACACCCTCGCCCCGCTCCACATCCCCAAAGGGGCCCCCTAGCGGCTCCGATTACGGCGCAGGCACTCCTAACGCTGGTCGCCTGTGGTGAACAGTGCCAACTGTTGCCACTGACAATGCAGATCCACCTTCCGCCGTCTCGCCCGATAAGCTCGCATACGCTCCGCCGCTGTCTTCGCTCGTCCTGAAGGTCGAGGGCCGGGCTTCCGCAGCAACGTAAGTTCTAGGGTCCGGTTGTCGATTGGCTGCTTCACGCTGCGGTCTCCGCGTCTCGAAATCTTGGAAAAAACCATTCCTCGCAATGTCCCGACAAAGCGAGTCAGGCGTGTTGGGTAACCTGGTCGCCTGCTGCGTGTAGCACGTACACCGGTCGCGAATAATCACGCACGCCGCGGGCACCGGTGGCTCAACAGGCTTCGTGAGATCGTCATAACGCGGAGCAGTGAAAGGCAACCCCTCAACACGCGGCACCGACTGCGCGATGTACTCGGCAGCCGTCAAAACGTGCTTCGGCTTTTCACCACCGCCCGCCCCTGAAGAAAAAATGCTGGCATCAACCGGATTGGCCAACCGATGCGGCGCCGCAGCCGAATGCTGAACCTTGTTGCGAAGGCTCACCAGATACACCGCCAACCCAACGACCGCTCCGACCATAGCAGCCAACACCAACAACTTCTTCCACGGAAGATTGCGTTTCACGGTGTGCTGTTCTGACGATTTGTACACGCCATACAACTTCTTGTTGAAACGATAGGTGTACGACTTGTGCGCAAGCTTCTTCGTCTTCGCCCAGAACACTGGATTGTCATCAACAGGCGTGTACTTCTCGAACTCATACACGCGCGCCCGCTCCATACCCGACTTACGCTCGATGACACGGAAGAAACCGAGCAATCGACGCACGAACACATCGACATTCATCCAGTCCTGCGTAATGAACACGATATCGATGCCGTAGTGCCGGTGCTCCGTCAGCTCTTGGATGTGCTCTGGCGGCTTGCCCTTGGCACGTTGAGGAAATGCATAGTGCGCTTCATCAACCACCAACACCGCACCCTTCGGCAGCTCGCGCCAGCGAGTGACATCAGGGAACTCCTTCCAGCCGATGTCTTTCAGGAACTCGATCCGGTTATAAAAAATCGGCCGCCCCTGCTTCTTCTGGAACTCCGTAACGACCCAATCAATAACATTCAGCGTCTTTGAAGCACCCGGCAGCCCCGCGATCCCGTAAAGCATCCCCTACCCCCTAATTCAACCGTCGCAGAAACACACGCAGCCCCAGCAACGAATACTTCGTCGTGTAGGCGGCCACGATCATCAAGATGGCATCGAATCCACCACACAACCGGAACATCGTGTAAGCCAGATACCCAATCGGAATACCATTAGCCTCAGCAGTCGCGCCAACGGAAAAAGCAGCGTTGATGTTTTCAATGAGCGTGTTCGCAATGAACGCCAACCCCACGTAAGAACTGATGCCAAGCCCCAACCCCACCAGTGCCGCGCCCATACGCGACCCCATGAGATAAAGGAACACGCGGGCGATGATAAAACCCGCTTCATACAAAATCGCTGCAATTGCTGGCATCAGTCAGACCTCCCAAAAATACGCAGGCACACCATTGCAGCGGCCAACGTAACGAACCCACGAACCACGGTAGCGAACTGACACATGATGTCGTAGGGCACCACCACAGTGATCCCCATAAACGTGATCGTGTTGCCCGCCGGACAACTAGCACCGCCGAACACGGTCAACTTCTTGGACACGTCGTTCAAGGCCGCCTGCCACTTGGCACCAAGGTCAATATCGTTCTCACCCTTCCCCGTCGTTTTGTCCTGAGGATTCAACGCCTTGATCTCAGCAGCTGCAGCGTCATCGTCCGGAGGGCCCAACGGGTCATTACCGAAAAAGGCCTTCCCTATCTGCGCATGCGCCAGCTGCTGAGCTTCGCAGTACTGTTTGTATTGCACTTGGCTGATCGCACAAACAACCGCGTCACCCTTGCACGTGAATCCTGCAGTGCAATCACCGCCCCACTGGCTCTTGTTCCCACACTGCTCAGCGGTAGGATGCTCTTTGCAGTATTCATCCTGCGGCTGCGTCGTGGTCGTAGTGCACGTGCCGGGCCCACCATTCACCTGCGCACCAGTGCTCACCTGACCAGTTGCACACGGACTGGCACTCGCGCCACTCGCGCTACCGTTCCCACCCGGACCACCACCGACCCCACCGCCACCGCCCACAACCACTGTCGTGGTCGTACACGTCGCACCATCACACGTGGTACTTGTCGTTGTCGTACTGCTCGAACTCGCTGCCGGGCTACTTGCAGGCGCGTCAGTAGTCGTCGTAGAAGTGGTGCCGCCTGTCGTCTGCGTCGGATAGTCAACGCACTTAGGCTGACCGTTCACCGTGCCGTAGTACTGACGCTGCCCACACGGGTTATCAGGCGTCGGCGGAGTGGGCATCGAAGCCGTTGGCGTCGCAGACCCGTCACACGCATTCCCCGTCGACTGCAGGCCCGTGTACTGCGCCGGATACCCACCAGACTGCCCCGGCTTAGCCCCCGTCCAATACGAGCTATACGTGTACGTACAACCACCCACACACACCTGCGGGTTCAAAATCGTCTGCGTTGGACTGGTGCCGTTGGCAGTGTTCCCACCAGGAGCGGGCTGACCCGCAGCAGGGCAATTCGGCTGCGGCTTCTTACACGTACCATCTGGCTGTTTCGTGTAGCCAGAAACGCAATTACCAGTCAGAACAGCCGTCCCAAACTCCCGCAACGCCCCATCGTCAGAACGCTTCACTTGGCACGCACCACTCTGCCCATCGGAAGCCATCACCACACCGGCGTACGTCGAACCGGAAGGCGCGCCACCACCCGCCATAAACCGCGAGAAGTAGCTGGAACACGCCGCATCGGCAGAATTGCCCAAAGACCCTGAAACCGACCATTCCATCCCTGTTGTATCAATAGCCCAGCTCGGGCCACAGGCAAGTGCTAAAGCCAGTAACGCAAGAACCCGGAGGCGACTGGTCCAAATGCGCGCAGGACGCAAAAAAAAGGATGCATGCATAACTCACCATCCTTCTCAAGAAAGCATGATCCATAGCGCTCCCAGCCAAACGAACAGGCAGAACGTATTCATCGTCGACGGCAAATCCATATGCCCTCCAGTAATCCACGTCAGCAGCTGACGCGACCCTCTATGTGGACATCTCTCCTGCGGAGAGAACGTGTGCACAAGGCATTGACAGGGCATGGACAACAATGAAACCGTTGCCCACACCCTGCCAACACCTTGCACACACTTGCCCACATGCCGGGCCTTGCCCCACTGCAATGATTGAGAGACATGCAACCCTGAACCCCGTAACTTGCTAAACCGGTTGCAGCCAGAAAAAAGGGCAGAGGTTGCCCCCTGCCCTCGCCCATCAGAAGAAGGTCGCCTTGACCCAGCGGATGCCCATGGCAACGGCCGCCAGACCGATCACAGCACCACCGACCGCCATCACGCCCGTCTTGATGTCGCCATTGATGAGCCCCACGGCATCGGCAGTCATGGCGCCGAAACCACCAGACGTTTGCGCCATCGCGGCATTCGCCACAACGCCCAGACCCACCACTGCCGCCACCTTGGCAACCTTCTTCAGCTTCACGTTACGCATTGCGTTCTCCTAGTTGAGCGGTAGGACCATCCCCACCGGCAGGAGCGCAACGCCTGCCGCTAAAGACCGCCTCTACCCATCGAAGAAGCGACCCCAGCGACCCAACCAAAGAACCTTCACCAACCCACAAACAGCCTCAACACCCTGCGACCCACACCCTCACCAACGAACCCCAACCCCAACAGCAAAACCAAAAACCGAACCCCTAAAACCAACCCCTACAACCCACCCTTACCCCTACCCAACAACTGCCCATACAACACCCCGTAAATCACACCAAGAGCAACACAGAGCATCGACCCATACCGAAAGAAATCACACACAAACAGACCCCACCGCAGCCCAAACGCCTCAAGCCAGACACCAGACTGAGACACGCGATAAGCGATAAAGCCAACCGCCCAAATCGACAACAACCCGTAAAACCGCATATCAGCGCCCACCCAACATACCGACCACCTGACGCACCGCCCAGGCAATCACGAAGCACACAGCCACACCGCCACCCAACGACGCGGTCTGCGCCTGCGTCAAAGGCGGGAGGCCCATGAACGACTCCATGCAGTCACCGCCCACCGCACAAAAGGTTACGGAGATCGGGGTGTTATTCGCATCGAGACACACGAAACGCTCAACGCCACCGGCATAACCAGAAGGCGGAACAGAAAACGAAGAACACGCCTGCAGGTCACTCATGCCGCCACCTTCCGAGAATCAAGCTCATACCAGTCAGGTGCAGCCACCGGCGTCAGATCGATGTAACGCGTAATGACATGCACCTGCGCCATATTGCGAGGCGTGGAAATATCAATTCCATACTCCAACAACGCCTTGCGATGACGATAGAACGTGCCGTTCGTCATCTCGCCCTTGAGGTCGGCACCGCGCAGCCAAGCATCAGCAGTCACCCGATACTTCAGCGGCACCTGCTCCAACACCGCCAGATCAACGCTGGTATCCACGCGCTTAAGCGGTTCAATCCGCTCATCAAACAGCTTCACAACCTTGGCCATCGTCACATCCCCGAGAAAATACAGGCCGTGATCCTGCAGCAACCGCCGCTTGAACTCAGCCTCAATCCGAACCAATCCCATGTCCCTCGCATAGTCCAAAACCTCAGGTGGACAATGCTTGTGCTTCACCATCTCCACGTGCTTCAAATAGGCCTTGAGGTACCACATCTTGTTACCCCACGTGACCGTCTCATCCTTGTAGCTGCCCTTAGCGACTCGGGCGACTGAGACGTCAGCCAACGCACGAAGAAACTCACGCGCGCGGAGGTCCGAATAGGTCGCAAGATTCGTGGTGACGTCAATGCGTACCAGCCTTGCACCAGTCCACTCCCACCGACCCTTGACGTAGTTGTACAAGCGTCGGCCAGTAGTGAAAGGAGGAAGCCCCAACCGCTCCAACAACGAATTGGCTTTCCGAACCGTCGCGGCAAAATCCAAGTTCCACAGGTTGTCAGGCCGACCAAGCCGCCCAACGTTGCCAGCAACACGAACACGAGAGCCGTCGCAAGACACCAAAACAACAGTGTCAAAAGACCCTTCATGACGGTGGCTCTTAACCGAACGAAATTCCTCAGCCCCGTCCTCGTCGTAGCCAGCGACAAAACCACTCGCCACGATGGGCAAACCACCTTCGGGGTGGACTTGGTAGATGTCGATCCAGTCGATGAATGCATGAGAGTGCATACCCCCCTCAACCCCCGTTGATCAGTGTGAAATTCTTCGAATTTCCCAAAATGGGAATGAACCGCGCGTGTTACTGGGTCCGCGCGGTTCGGGTGGCGGCGGGGGGCGCGTCCCGCGCTCCCCCACCCCCACCCGCACGCCTACCAAGACGAGCCGAGTCCACCGAGGGCATATAGGAATTGGCGAAGCTGCCTTTCCCGTGTGAGGTACCGACAGTCCAACCATGTGAGAAGACCAGCTCGAAGCTGGCGCCGCTCACAGTGGCTGGGGAAGTCAGGACGGATCGCACGATCTAGGCAGGGCTGACAGGCACAGATCAATCGACGATGGCCACAAGGCTCATCTCGGTCTTGTATTGCTTGCCATCACGGCCCTGAAACGACCGGCGATAGCCACCGAGCTGAACCTCCATGTCGACAGTCGTCTCCGGCTGGGCCACACGACGCTTGCACGAGATTTCGACGAACTGCGGTGCGCTGTACTCATCGGGCGCCGGCAACGCAATGACGTGATACCAAACGCCCGACTCGGCCTGCTTAACCGAAATGCACTTACCGACCACGCGGGCCACGTTCGGATGCGCCAGCTGCGGCGCTGCCTTCATCGGTTGAACAACTGCTGCTTCTGCCATTTCCTACCTCCAACAAAAAAAGGCGCCCTATGCGCCTTACTTGAACATCCGATCAATCGCCGCCTTACGACGAGCTTCGCGGCGCGCCTTCGCGCCCTCACCCAAAATCTTGTCGTCCAGCCAATACGCAAAACGATCCCAAGCAGAGTGCGCCCAGATCAAAACGGTGATGCCCACAACCAGCGTCACACCCATCGACACCAGCAGCAAAATCACCTTCAAAAAACCAACATAGATGCCCACGAACCCTGGGAAATCAGACATCCAACCTTCGCAACCACCAGACTCGAACGGTGCCATCGTTTACCCCCACGCCCGGTTAACCGGTTATATTTCGGCTGTCATCACGGAACGTGATGCATCACAGGGCGTGATTATCATCACGATCCGTGATAAGTCAAGCCGGAGGCGCTTAAATGAGAGTTGAAAAATATCTAGATGACGCGATCACCCGCCACGGGCTGAAGAACGACACGGCCCTGGCGAAGCTGCTCGGCGTACGTCAAAACGCCGTGAGCCAGTACCGCAGCGGGACGCGGACAATGGACAACGAGATGTGCCTACGGCTGGCGCAGCTGCTCGACATGGAGAACCCGATGCCAATCATCATGGCCGCCGACATGGACCGCGCGGAACGCGCCGGCCAGCGGTCGCTGTGGGAAGTTTTTTCACCGAGGATGGCGCATAGCGGCCTGATGGCCGTCCTCGTGGCGCTAGGCCTCGGTGTCACAAATTTTGTGACACCCTC